>NZ_QDDL01000006.1 GCF_003097315.1 Pelagibaculum spongiae | reverse complement strand
AAGCTTTAAAAACCTAGTGAAACAAACAGTCTGATTGGCTAAAAGCCGTTCAATTCGTTGTGTCTCGTTGTTCGTGTCTCGTTCTGTTTGCGTTGCTGCCGTGACAGCGAGGTCGCATTATAGGGATCGCAGAAGCAAAGGCAATAGCAATTTACAATAAATCCGAATCAAATTGTTAAACCACTGAAAACAGGCACAACTAACAATCTCAATACCTGCAACAGGTATTTTAGATAGTCAAAAGGACGCTTACGCGTCCTTTTGGTTGATCATTTTTGAATAACCAGCGCATCGGCTGCAACTCAAAATCAGTTCAAACAATCCAATTCAATAAGTTATGCCAACTTAAATAAATGATGCTTTTTCTTGCCAACTTTAACCATGAAGAACTTACCGTGCAGCGCTTGCTCAGCAGCAAAGCATTCAGTCAATTTCATGTTGTCATCAAAATTCTTTGGTTGACCATTAAAGGTTACCGCATTGCGGCCCAAGGCATCTTTCACTTGCTTGCCAGCCATATCCATCGCTTCCGATAGCATCGCGGTCATTGGCTTGCCTTCTAAATCAGCTGCATTAATAGAAGAAGATGGTAAGCCGTCTTGACTTAGCTGCTGCAAATCTTGCTCAGATAGATTATTCAACTCACCTGAAAACAAAGCCTCAGTAATCCGCATTGCAGATTCTAGACCTTCTTTGCCGTGTACCAGCTCGGTGACTTCACGCGCCAAAACACTCTGAGCAGTCTTACGACCTTGAATGGTTGCATCATGATCTTCAATGGCCTGAATCTCTTCAGCCGACATAAAGGTAAAGAAACGCAGGAACTTGTAAGCATCCGCATCTGCAGTGTTCATCCAGAATTGGTAAAATGCGTACTGAGAAGTTTTATTCGGATCCAGCCAAACTGCACCACCTTCAGTTTTACCAAACTTAGTGCCATCTGATTTAGTTATCAGCGGAACCGTTAAACCAAACGCCTTGGCAGAATGCTCGCGACGGGTCAGATCGATACCACCAACAATATTGCCCCATTGGTCTTGGCCACCTACCTGAATGGTACAGCTATGGCGCTTGTACAACTCGGCAAAATCCATTCCTTGCAATAAGGCATATGAAAATTCTGTAAAAGAGATACCAGCATCGTCACGATTTAATCGCTGCTGTACCGATTCTTTATTGATCATCGCGTTGACTGAAAAGTGCTTACCGACATCCCGCAGGAAATCCAGCACATTCATTTCACCGGTCCAATCAAGGTTATTGGCAACAATTGCTGAGTTCTCACCGCAATCAAAATCAATAAACTGACTCACTTGAGATTTGATTCTATCTGCCCAATTAGCAACCACATCAGAAGTATTCAACTGACGCTCTGCTGCTTTAAAGCTTGGATCACCAATCAAACCAGTGGCACCGCCCACTAAAGCAATTGGCTTGTGGCCGGCCATTTGAAAACGCTTCAATACCAATAAAGGTACCAAGTGCCCCAAGTGCAAACTGTCTGCGGTTGGATCGAAGCCACAATAAAGCACACGCGGCTGCTCATTAATATGAGCTTCCAGCTCTTCAGCACCCGTTACCTGATAAATCAGGCCGCGAGCGGTTAAATCCGGCAAGGGATTGTGACTGACAGACATGATGTTTTTACCTATGACACGCAATCGTATGATTAATGGCGCAGAAAATACTAAATCCGTAGTGAATTACAAGAGAAACCCGCCAAGACACCTCATAAAACACTCTCAGTTGGCCCGCAGCTATGCGCAACGCCCGCCGACTCAGCTGATTATCATCAAGGCTAAATAAGCTGCCAATCGTGCAATTAATAATAATGCTGGTCGTTAGTGACATGCTTCACAGTCAGTTATTACTGGTACGCAATTAAACAACAAACAACCATCAATAACTAACCTTTTGTAACAAAGAGACTTTTTAATCATCTGCTTAACTGCTACACCTTTGACAAGCTTGATTGACGAAGCCAAAGTGCGCCGTTAAAGTTACTGGCTAGCCAC
Source organism: Pelagibaculum spongiae (assembly GCF_003097315.1). Lineage (NCBI taxonomy): Bacteria > Pseudomonadati > Pseudomonadota > Gammaproteobacteria > Oceanospirillales > Pelagibaculum > Pelagibaculum spongiae. The sequence goes on along the minus strand of NZ_QDDL01000006.1, from coordinate 256,687 downwards.
AGTGTTTGAAACAACATCAGGAAGTCCGAGTGCGGGCAGATTATAAAATAACTTCAATAAAAAAACGCCCGGTAAAACACGCAGCAAACAGTAAACCCAGAAAATTTTTGGGAATTTTGTTGGCTGGAAGTTTTGCCGTCGCCACCGCCAGCACCTTGGTAATGGCTGCAAGGGGAGCCCCAGAGATCGATTGCGCCAACCAGTGCAATAGCGTTCGCTTGCCTTTAGCTTTGCCTGAACTGACTTTTTCTGAAGCGCCGACTATCGATGCAACAGCTCAGAAAAATCATCAAGTGAAGGTAAGAAGCGGTGACAGTCTAGCGAGAATTTTTAGTCGTATTGGCCAAAGTGCCGCCGACTTACAAAAAATTGCTCGTCTAAAACAAGCTAAATCACTTACCCGAATCAAACCAGGGCAAACGCTCAATTATCAAACTGACTCCAATGGCAGAATCCATCAGCTCAGTTATTCACCCTCGCCCACTGAAAGTCTGACGGTTAGCCGCCAAGGCAATCAATTCAAAGTCAGTCAACTGCAAAAAGATTATGAAATTCGCCACCAGTTGGCCAGCGGCAACATCCGCTTCTCTTTATATGTTGATGCCATAAAAGCTGGTCTACCAGAAAACCTAGTAATGGAGTTAGCAGGTATATTTGGTTGGGATATCGACTTCGGCTTGGATATTCGCTCTGGCGATAGCTTTAGCATTCTTTATGAAGATCGTTACTTGGATGGTGAACGAGTTGATAGCGGCCGCATTCTGGCAGCAGAATTTGTTAACCAAGGTGAAAAATTTCAGGCAATTCTTGCTGAAGATGGTAAGTATTACAGCGCTGCGGGTAACAGCATGCGCAAAGCTTTCCTGCGAGCACCGGTTAACTTCAAATACATCAGTTCTAGCTTTAACCCACGTCGACTGCACCCAGTTACCGGCAAGGTTCGACCACACCGTGGTATCGATTACGCCGCTAGAATTGGCACGCCAATTGTTGCCGCGGGTGATGGCAAGGTGATTAAATCTAGCTACAACCGCCTCAATGGCAACTATGTATTTATTCGCCATGGCAGCAAATACACCACTAAATATTTGCACATGAACAAACGTAAGGTTCGCACTGGGCAGAGCATTCGCCAGGGGCAACTCATTGGCACCGTCGGCAGAACCGGCCGAGTTACTGGGCCACACTTGCACTATGAATTTTTGGTTAACGGCTCACATCGCAACCCTCGAACCGTCAAACTGCCTGACTCCAAGCCGATCAAAAAGAGCCAGCGAACTGCTTTTGCTCAGTTGACTAAAAAAATGCTCAAGCGGCTAGATAGCTACGGTGAGCTAATGCTGGCAATGCGCAGCGATAATCAAAACCAACAAAGCTCGCTATAACAGCGAGCTTTTTCTTTAAAGCCAGTTAATTTCAATCGGCTCTCAACATCCCTAGGCCACAGGAAAGTTGCGCAATGGAAATATTTATTGGATTGATGACCGGAACCAGCCTTGATGGCCTTGATTTGGCAGCGGTGAGTTTTCAACCTGATGACCATCAACCAAAAATACAGTTGCATGCTGCCACCACCATTGATCTACCCGCTCAATTAATTCAACAACTTCGCCAGCTATGCCACCAGAGTGAAATCTCAATCCATATGCTTGGTCAATGCCATAGTTGGTTGGGTGATTTTTATGCGGAATCGATTCATTCATTTATTGAGCAATTCCAGCTAGATCGGCAACAAATCAAAGCCATCGGCAGCCATGGCCAAACCATCCGCCATTGCCCGCCAACAACTGACAACGCCCATCCGTTTACTTTGCAGATAGGTGACCCGGCCAGAATTGCAATTAAAACTGGTTTCACCACCGTGGCAGATTTTCGCAGCAACGATTTAGCTGCCGGTGGACAAGCTGCGCCTTTAGCGCCAGCATTTCACCAATGGTTATTTCACAGCCCGCTTCAAAATCGAGCCGTGGTGAATATTGGCGGCATCAGCAATTTGACACTATTAACTGCCGATCCGCATCAACCAGTAATTGGTTTTGATTGTGGCCCGGGTAATTTACTAATGGATCATTGGTGCATGCAGCACTTACAGCAACCTTATGATAAAGATGGCCAATGGGCCGCCAGCGGTGATTTTAATCCACAGCTATTAGAACAGTTATTGTCCGAGCCATATCTTCAGCTGCCAATTCCCAAAAGTACCGGCCGTGAATTGTTCAACCCACAATGGCTCAACCAGCAACTAAGCCAGTTCAGCCTACTAATTGAAAATAACCCGATAGCAGAAAATGATATTCAAGCGACCTTGCTCGAATTTACTGCTATCACGATTGCTCAATCACTCAAACAGCATTCCTCTCAGACAGAGCAACTATTTATTTGTGGCGGCGGCGCTTACAACAGCCAGCTGAAAAAGCGCCTGCAGCACTATCTAAAAGATATTTCAGTCGCTACGACAGAGCAGATTGGCTTGAGCCCAGACCTAGTTGAAGCGGTTGCTTTTGCCTGGTTAGCCCAGCAGCGATTACAACAGCAACCTTCTGGATTACCTTCGGTGACCGGCGCTAAGGCTGCAACTATTCAAGGTGCAGTTTGGTTGCCTTAGTAATAAAACATTTTTTTGAAAACAAAAAAAAGCCAGCCTATCCAATTAGATAGGCTGGCTTCTTCAGGCACAGGCTTAGCTAGAAATAACTATAGCCCTGCTTTTGTAATTTCTTTTGCTCATCAACCCAATAAGGCACGGTATCAACAAAAGCCGGCATCTGGTTTCGGGTCACCATGTTGGCGCCCATCCAGGTTTCACAGACTCTTATGTCTATCACCTTAAAAGCATCCAACCGAGCTGCTCGGTCGACCATGCTTTGATACATTTTATAGTTTTCACGTCGGAAAAAATTGGCTTCCTGACCATGTAGTAAAAAAACCACCGGCTCAAAATCAGGAAACGCTTGTTGCTGATCGACCAAAGCCTCAGCCTTGATCAATAGCTGATCGATTTCTTCCAAAGTATGCAAGCGGATCGCCGCTATTTTCTTTTCTGGCGTTTGCTGTTGCTGAGTCAACAAGGCATTCACAGAGCCTGAACTACTGTTAGCCGAGGGCTGTGAGCTCTGTTGTGCAGAGACAGACAACGGAAATAACAAGCAAGCTAACAGCAGTTTTTTCATTAGTACACCGGGGGAAATTACACCGAGAAAGAAGATCCACAGCCACAGGTCGTACTGGCATTAGGGTTACGAATAATAAAACGAGCACCTTCGAGATCTTCCATAAAATCGACTTCACTACCCACTAGATACTGGAAGCTCAAGGAGTCGATCAACATGGTAATACCACCCTTTTCTACTTGGGTGTCATCCTCGTTAATGCTTTCATCGAAGCTAAAGCCATACTGAAAACCGGAGCAGCCACCACCTGTGACAAATACCCGCAATTTCAGATTGTCATTGCCTTCTTCTTCAATTAACGATCGAACCTTAGCTACCGCAGGATCACAAAAAGCCATTGGATCCGATGAGAATTCCTGAACGTCACTCATTAGTGTTTTAACTCCGCCAAACCTGGCGCGATTATGCGATAACCTAGTATTTTGATCAACTATTAGCTGCTTCCGTAACCTCTGGTTGATCAACTAAATTTTTCACAGCCTTACCTTCTAGTAGTGCTGGTGTAGATTGATCATCCAAACGAATCAGCTGGCCATTAACTGTCGCGCCCATATCCATTTTCAGCATACGGTAATATACATTGCCATTAATTCTTGCAGATGCTTCGAGGGCTAATGACTCTTCGGCTCGAATATCTCCTTCAATGGTGCCGTTAATGATTTGATTAGGTGCAACTACGGTACCGCGTACCAAGCCAGCTTCACTTAATACAAATAAAGAAGGCTCCTGTGGATCGACTTTAACATCGCCATAAATATGGCCATCAACATGTAACCCACCACTAAAACCCAGTTCACCTTTAATAACGGTAGAACGGCTGATCACAGTATCTGGCGTGTCCTTGCTAACTTGTCCCTTTTTACTATTACTGCGGAACATCTTGCTCTGCCTCCAGTTGATCAATTTGCGGGGGCACTTTCCCCTGTTCGAACGTGGGCCAATCATATTTTTTCTGGAATTCGCTTCGCTTGGGTTTGGTCACTCGCCCGGTCACCATCACACTGGTTGGTTGAAAACCTGGCGGAATAACCAGTTCACCAGTTAACTCACTAAAATAACGAAAGCGAAATTTACGGCTACTGGATTCAGCACCCAGTTGGCTCAGATTGAAGCTAACTGGTTTACCATCTTTATGACCCGATACCACTAGCTTAAGGTTGCCGCGAATTAATTGATCATTGCGTTTTTGCTGGATCATTAATAAACGATATTGAAATCTATCTGCCTGAATTCCTGCTTCAATATCTAGATCAACTAGGCGAATACCCGATTTTCTGGCTTCTGGCGATAATACTGCCTGATAAAATTGCAGCTGCTGATCTTGATCAGCCATTTGCTGCTGCAAGTCACTAATCGTCAACTGAGCCATCCTGACCGCTTCAATATCGACTTGGCTACTGCGGCGTAATCGAGCTAGCTCTGCATCCTGTTGTTGCAAGCGAAAAATATAATCGGTCGAATACATGTTTTGCTGATCAAGCTTGCGCTGTAAATCTAGCACCACCCAACCTTGCAAAAGGAAACCGGTGGCAAATGCCACCGGTACCAATAATAACCAAGCTAAAACCTTCCCTTTACTGCGCTTACGAGAAAAATGCCAAGGCATATTCATTCGGATAAAATTCCTTACGGCAGCAGTGCAGGTTGGTTAATTGCTGTTTGTTCTGGTAAACCAAACATCAAATTCATTATTTGAATCGCTTGACCAGAAGAACCCTTAGTCAAGTTATCGATCACCGAACAAATCACTAGTAAGTCACCACCTTCAGGGCGATGAATACCAATTCGGCAGTAATTACTGCCTCTGACTGAGCGCGTCTCTGGCGTGCTGCCAAAAGGCATTACATCTACAAATGGTTCGTTGATATAGCGCTGTTCATACAGTGACTGAATATCAACATCTTCAACATTCAATCTTGCATAGAGAGTAGCGTGAATTCCCCTGATCATGGGACTGAGATGGGGAACAAAGGTCAATTTAACAGGCTGAATGCTCGTTAGTGATAACTGCTGCACAATTTCAGGAGAATGTCTGTGCGCACCCACAGCATATGCCTTCATGCTATCAGCTGATTCACACATTAAACTGCCGACTTTCGCGCCTCGACCGCCACCACTCACTCCTGACTTACAATCGGCAATCAAACTGGAAGCATCGACCAGCTCATGCTCTAGCAAAGGTAAAAGCCCCAACTGAACTGCCGTAGGATAACAACCCGGGCAAGCAACTAGTTGAGCTGCTGCAATTTGCTCTCGATTGGTTTCTGGCAAACCGTAAACTGCCTGCTCTGCCAGCTCAGGTGCACCATGAGTCTGGCCGTACCATTTTTCCCACAGCGCAATGTCTTTAATCCGGAAGTCGGCAGATAGATCAATGATCTTTACTCCGGCGTCCATTAACGGTCGCGCCAACCCATGGGCCACTCCATGCGGTGTAGCAAAAAACACTACATCGCAAGCCGCCAAAGTTTTCGCATCTGGCACGCTAAAGCAAATATCCAGATGCCCTCGCAAACTGGGAAACAATTCAGAAACCGGTTTACCTGCTTCACCGCGTGAAGTAACCGTTTTCAGTTCTACCTCGGGATGCATCGCCAGCAATCTCAAAAGCTCGACTCCGGTGTATCCGGTCGCGCCTACTATTCCGACTTTTATCACTTTATTCTCCCAATAACCCAGCAACAAGGAATTGATAGCCCATGATATAGTCACTATCAGCCCCGTACCAGAAACAGATTTTGAAGCTTTAAAAATGAATCAACATCCGATCAAACACTTTCTTAGTCGCATGGCGATGCCACAGCTGGCCATTTTAGGCATCTGCTCGGGTTTGATTACCGGTTTAATGATTTCATTATTTCGAATGATGACCGAATGGCCATTAGAAGCTTTGCTGGAAAATCGTTTTTCTAGTTTACCGTTGGAAGTACGGTTTTTATTACCTATAGCCGGTGCGATCGCCCTGATCATGCTGCTACTTATTCTTCCCTCCCGCTGGCAACAAACTTGGGTTGGTGTGGGTCATGTTTTACAAAAACTCCATCTAGGCGCAGCCCGATTACCTGGTGGTAATTTAATTACCCAAATTCTTGGTGGTGCTATTGCATTACTTTCTGGTTTTGCGGTTGGCCGTGAAGGCCCAGAAATTCATATGGGCGCTGCTTCTAGTAGTTTGCTGGGCCAAAAACTCGAACTGCCTTTTTCCAGCCTGCGCTTATTAGTAGGTTGCGGTGCAGCCGCCGCGGTGTCTGCAGCATTTAACACACCATTAGCCGGCGTTGTTCTGGCGATGGAAGTCATCATGCTCGAGTACTCATTTATTGGTTTTGTACCCGTCATTTTAGCTTCGGTAAGCGCTAATTTATTAGCCAACTGGCTGACTGGCCCAGCTTTAGTTTTTAACCAACCACTCAGCAGCATTAATTTATTACTAGAAAGTCCATTGGTGATTTTGGTTGGTATTTCTGCTGGCGTGTTAGGTGCCTGTTTTACTTTGCTGGTTCGATGGTTCGGCCGCTTTGGCCATTGGCATTTCGCATCGCGTTTTTTAATCGTCGGCCTGGTAACTGGCGTAATCGCCATTTTAGTGCCGCAAGTAATGGGCACAGGCTATTTACTCACTGATGAAATTCTTGATTCTGAATTAGCCGTATCTGTATTAGCCGGACTCTTAATTGCACGCTTACTGGCGAGTACCATTGCATTGGGAATGGGCATTCCCGGCGGCGCAATTGGCCCTATTCTATTAATCGGCGCAGCCATGGGCAGTCTAATTGCCGGGTTAGTTAATTCATCAACTTTAGGCACACCGGTCGACCAATCAACCTATGCCATGCTCGGCATGACCGCCATGATGGGCGCAGTGCTCCAAGCACCCTTGGCTGCTTTAATGGCCGTGCTCGAACTCACCGGTAATCCGGGCATTCTCACGCCGGGCATGTTGGCATTGGTCAGTGCCAGTTTAATTTATGGCCCACTATTTCGACAAAAATCACTGTTTGTCAGCCTGTTGAACGACAAAAACATTATCTTGCCACTCAACCCAATGGAACAAAATAATATTCGGGTGATCGCATTGGCTGATCGGCGCTTTGCCAATATTCATCCAATGCCAGAATTCGACCTGCTGCAAGTCACCCTCAGCCCAGCCAACCAATGGCTCATTGTCAAAAATACCAACAGTGATCCACTAGCATTGTATCGCCGTGAAGATATACTAGCGTGGTTGGATACCAACGATTATTTCCAGGAAGTGCACGCAGCTCCGCTTGATTTAGAAGGCGAACTGATGCCGCACACTTCTTTTTGCACCATGGATTGTAATACCGGTGCACTGGAAGTATTGCGTGAGTTTTATCGCACCGATTGCGATGCGATTGTTTTAATGGAGCGCAGTGGCGACAATTACCGAGCACTGGGTGTTGTCACTCGTCATGCACTGGAATTACAGCTGGAACCCCGTCACTAATCTTATTATTTAACTCGCGATTCACTCACTAAACTTTAGGGCTTTAACAGTTTTTTAATTCAACACTGGCAAGCCTCGCAGTGTTCGCCTTAACTTGGATTATTCACCATTAACATTATGAATCTTTGGCCATGGATAGCCCAAAACTCGTCATGCTGAACCTTACTTATAAACCGGTTGATTTTGAAGAAGACCGCGACCTGTGTTTCCACTTTCGAGAAGATGCCTGGTTAGCCAGTTTTGGCAATCTGGATCGGTATAGTGATCGAGACACAAGAGAATGGTTTGATTTTCTAACCGACAAATGCCGTTTCGATGCTCGCCATTATTTTATGGAACATATATGGCTAGATCAGAAAATTATTGGTCAGCTGGAATATCAGGTTCACCCTCACCGTAATGGCTTTGGCAACCAAGCCCATATCAACCTGATTTATATTGGTCAAGGTTTCCGCCAACAAGGCATTGGCTTACAAGCACATCAATATTTGATCACACGCTTCAAAGAGCTCGGCTGTAATGTGGTGCATCTGCATTACATTCCACAGAACAAACCTGCTGAAGCTTTTTACATTAAACATGGCTGGAAAAAACTGGGTTCACCGAATAAAAAAGGGCAGATGATGGAGTTAAAGATTTAGCGAGTTTTTACTTCAGCTACCTCTGGAAAAATTCTGCTGCTGCCAGCCTACCACCAAACTACTTCAAGATAGCTGCTCTCTAACTGAACACACATCTTGAAGTGGTTTAGCTAACAAGCTTTCACGCTGACGTACCTGAAAATGCTAGTATGAAATATCTTCTATTTATTAAATTAGCCACTAAATGTTTGCTCTAATATTTAAGTCAGAATCTAATTGAGCCTGCCCCAAGCAACTCATTTTGATGATAACACTTCTCTGTTTGAATCAATATCAAATGACCTTGTGGATAAGGGCTACAGCATTCGTCCCTATGCATTACCTGAAAATTTGTCTTCGCTGCTACTGCAACATGTTAGCGAAATCCCTAATGAAAATTTCAAACGTGCCGGTATTGGCCGAGCCAAAAAGCATGTTATCAATAGCTTTGTTCGTACCGACGAAATTTGTTGGATAACCGATAATAGCCAAGCAGGCAGTGCCTGGATCGATTGGGCAGAGTCGCTGAAAGTTTATTTAAATCGGCGTTTATTTCTAGGTTTATTCTCTTTTGAAAGTCATTTCGCGCGTTACGCCAAAGGTGATTTTTATAAGAAGCACAAAGATGCGTTTAAAGGCGAAGGCAATCGCGTGTTATCTGTCGTGGTTTATCTCAATCAAAACTGGTCTGTGGATGATGGTGGAGAATTAGTAATTTATAATGATCAATCGCCAACCCTTTCGATTGTTGATCAGAGTAAAACTACTGTAATACCTGGGTTTGGCACGATTGTGGTATTTTTAAGTGAACAATTTCCGCATGAAGTTTTACCGGCAAAGCGTGACCGTTATTCTATTGCTGGCTGGTTTCGCTTAAACAACAGCATCGCAAATAAACTGGATCCGCCCAGTTAATTGTCTGCAAATTAATCGACTAAGCAGATCTTGAAATCACCGAATATTGTCAAGACAGTTTTAGAAATTTGGCTTGTGCTTGCTCAACAGAAATCATTCCCTGGGCCAAATACCAAAGTGCTGCCAGATAATTCATTTGCTGGCATGCATAGTGCAATTGGTCTGAATCAATATCGCCATAGCATTCCAGCAACCATTGCTGTTTTTGATGTGAGAGCTGGGGTGTTAGCTGGCCACCCTCAACCAGCGCAGCTAAGTCCCAATAGGGATTTCCCAGCGCGGCATACTCCCAATCAAGCAAATACAATTGCTGGCTTTGCTGGTCGACAAACCAATTAGCCAGCCCGCAATCCATATGGCAAACCACTAGTTGCTGATTCGATAAACCCGCCAATTTTTGCTGCAATGGCGCTTTATATTTCAACAGCGGTTGGTTTGCCGCAGACTGCTCAATAACCTGCCAATATTTTTCAGCCTTGCTGGCAATATTCAATCGCGGCAATGAATCATCGATTGGCAATTGATGCAGTTTTTTTAGACACCCTGCCAGCTGCTGGATTTGTGATTGGCTGGGCGACTGACTAGATCTGTTTTCAGATAATGTTTGCCCACGAAAATATCGACGAATCCAATAATGTTTTTGCGTATTTCTATAAAGAATTTTCGGGCAGATTCCCGCATCGGCAGCCAATTGCTGCGCCCGCCATTCTGCTTGCCGGTCTATATCCAACTGCTGAGTATTTTCTGCTTCCACTCGTAGTAAATAATCACCACCACTCTCACCTCCTCCCTCGCCACCACAGGAAAAATAAAAGCTCTGGTTGGTTAAGCCACCAGCAATCGGCTGAAGATCTGCCATTTTCGGAGCAATACCTGCCAGCTGCCATAACGGCCAGTCTTTTAATATCCGCTGCAGCCGATCATTCATCAGTGATGATTATTCCTGTTCAGGTTTGTGCTTGGCATTCATGCAATTTTGTAAAATCTGCTCGAAGAAAGCCGCGCCTTTTTCCCGAGTGTATTTAATATTGCGCTCTGGAATAGATTCCGGCTTATCGTAGTTTTCCAGCGCCTTCTCTAGCTCAGCTTCGCGAATAATATGAATCGTTGGATAAGGCGAGCGATTGGAATAATTCGATGGATCATCGTAGGCCACGCCATCAAAGCAATAATCCGGGTGGAAACTGGCTAACTGGTAAGTGCCTTCATAGCCTTGCTCGATCAGCAACTCATCGGCCAGATCTAACAAATCCAAATAAAGATAAAAACCTTCATAGCCATTGGGGAAAATACACAGCGTGGTTTCTACTTGGGGATTTTGATCGAGATAAACACACTGCTCGATAATCGCCTTCAGCGTTGCCGCCATTTTTCTTTGCTCGATCACTGCATAACGAATGCTATCTCGCTCATATTCACGATAAGCAAACGGGCAAATGCCGTGGCCAATAATGAACTGTTTGACCCAGGCTTTGCTTTGAACAATTACTTGTTGTTGGAATTCATCTGCTGCAGCGGGCATCTTACTTCTCCAAAAAATACCGCTGCATAGTAACAAATGCAGCGGTATTTTATTTGAGGTACGTTCTGCAGAACCAAGAACCTAGAATTTGTAGCTCACATCCATACCAAAAGTTCTTGGTGCTGCTAACTGACGATATTCACGATTCTCATAATCCACTCTAGGATCATTACCGAACAAGAATCCTCGCACATCGTGTTTCTGGTCGGTCAGATTGCGTCCATACAACGCGACTCCCAACTGGTTACGTTGGTAGCTCAAACGTGCATGAAGCAAATTATACGAACGCGATTTTACATTGTGGCTATCTGAGAAAAAGAAGCTGCTTTTACGCTCCCCTTCTAATCGGCCAGTTAGGTATGGCAGAAAATGGTATTCCATTGCACTAGAAATGCTCAGCGATGGCGCATGTGCTTGAGCACGACCACTTTGATTGACTACGCCATCTTCTGTTTCAAAACTGAAATCTTTCAATTGAGTTTTTAAATAACCAATATTCGACATCACCATCAACTTGTCATTCAGTTCGAAGCGATTTTCCAGTTCAATACCATAGTTTCTGCCTTGCGCTGCATTTCTCAAAAACTCTTCAAACTCTGGTGCTTCACCTGGTGCCCGGCTATTAAATGAAGCTTTGACTTGTTGGTTTTTACGCTGAATATAAAAAATAGCCAAGCGGGTTTTTAGCTTGTCATCTCTCCAGCTCGACTTTAAACCGAACTCCAAAGCATTATTGGTTTCGGTATCAAAAGTCCGGTAAACATCATCAATATCCGGATCGTTATTAATGCCACCAGGTTTATAACCACGAGCCAACGAGACATAACCGAGGTGATCGTCATTTAACAACTGCTCAAGTGCGATTTTTCCACCCCACAAATCTTGGCTTCGGCTATTTTCTATATCAGCAGAATTAGCGAATTCATATTCCCAGTTTTCGTAACGTAAACCATAAATTAAATAAGTCCCGTTCCGAAGCTCACTATTCAACTCACCGTATGCAGCAATAGATCGAATATCTAAATCGCTGACATATTGAGTTTTGGTGGTTCGATTTCTAGTCAATTTTTCATCACGGTTGGCATGATAAACACCAAAAACCCAGTCAGTTGTCTGATTGAAAATCGCACCATCGGCACCTGACAGCAAACGTAAATCAACTGTATTTCGATTAAATTCTCTTAAATACTGGTCAAAATAGTTGTACCCCAGCGGATGCAAACCATCAAAAGACCAGTCTTCATCAAACCCGTAATCAATCTTGTTATTGCTACCAGAGAGATCCAGCTGAATATTAACCACAGTATTTACTTTGCCATCCCAGCGAATGCTGGCGGCATTGGTTTTCTGTCGATCATGACCAGGTTGGTCAGAATCGGTTTGACGCGCTTCTTGTTTGTCATAATCCAAGGTAAATGCATCATAACCATTATCAATATCAGCACGTAGCAATGTGATATCAACATTATGATCAGCCGCCGGTTGCCAACTCAATTTGGCACGCAGCACTTGCTCATCAATATTGTTTGTATCATCTCGGTTGACGCGAACATTTTCGATAAAGCCGTCGCTGGCGGTCTGATTCCAAGCAACTCGCGCCTGAAGATTGTCAGCTAAGCTGCCAGAAACCGCACCACCAATACCCCAGCTATCGTAATTGCCCAACTTGGCTTTGATATAACCTTCGGTTTCCTTCGTAGGCGCCTTGGAATCGACATTAATAAAACCTGCCAGTGCATTGGCACCAAAACGTGTGCCCTGTGGGCCACGCAAAATTTCAACCTGTTGAACATCAAACAGCGTTGCCGCCCCGCCTAACCCAGTCATGTCGATACCGTCAATTTGCAAACCCACCGACGGGTTCACCGGCTCAACAAACTGGCTGCGCTCACCTATTCCTCGAATCTGGAAATAACGCGCACGCGAACTACCACCGGCAAAATTCACATTAGGGGCGAAACTTAAAATAGCTTCTAGATGATCCGCCGAACGCGCTTCAATTTGCTGGGCATTCACTACCGAAATTGCTTCTGCTAACTGGTCAATATCGGTATGGCGGAAATCGGCTTGTACTTGAATCGTCGGCAAGACTTCAGCCGTCGAATCTTGCGCAGCAACCAGCGTTGGCGATGCAAAGATTGAAAGAGAAACTGCTAGCGCTAACGGTTTGCCAGCAAAATATCGATGGTATTGATTTGTTTTCATTGGGTCTTCCTTAAAAATTAAGAGAAAGACCCGGCGACTGCGCAGGAGCTTGCAAGCAAGCCCATTAAAATGGGAGGAGTCGTAATGTACATGTTGCTTCAGACGATTCCAGCCGATTCCTACGCCGGTACTAACCGGATCAGGTTCTAGGGGTTCGGCAAAATGCGCATCTCAGGCAAAATCTTTTAACAGATTCATAACCACCCCCTGGCTGAGCGGGAGCTTAACAAGAGATCACCAGACAACCTAGTTCAAACCGATAAAACGACTTAAGCCAGCCGATAGATAACCATCTGAACTTCAGGGCGAATACAACAGACAGGTGCGTTTAAAGAAGAGTTTGATTAGAGTATCGGCAGATTCCCCTAACAGTGATGTCTCCAATGCTTTGGATAAAAGCTTTTCATATTATCGCGATGGTCTGCTGGTTTGCTGGACTGTTCTATTTGCCGCGTTTGTTTGTTTATCACGCATCAACTGAAGATCAGGCAGGTAAAGATCGGTTTCATATCATGGAACGAAAACTATATCGCGGCATTATGAACCCCTCGATGATGGTGACGGTGATTCTTGGTCTGGCGATGTTAATTCCCAATTGGGAGTTTTATAAAAGCATGGGCTGGATGCACGTAAAGCTGACACTGGTCGCGATACTCATTGGCTACCACATATACTGCGGCAAATTAATGCGCCGTTTTGCCACCGACGACAATCACAAAAGCCATGTGTTTTATCGTTGGTTTAACGAATTTCCAGTGCTGATCTTACTTGGCGTGGTCATTCTGGTAGTGGTTCGACCTTTTTAAAACGTCTGCTGTAGGTTTGATGAGTGTTAACGAAATCAGACACTTTTTACTGCATCGCACAATGTCTGATTGCGCCTCAGGCTTATCAAACCTACGACGAACCACAGTTTAAATTTAACAGGAGCTAACACGCCACAATGAACCAGCCAACAAAAGGCCAGCCGGTAAGCCAACAACCGGTGGTGTTATGTTTGTCAGGTCTCGATCCATCCGGTGGTGCAGGTTTATCTGCCGACATTGAATCGATCGCAGCTCAAGGTGGCCATTGTGCCGGTATTGCAACTGCACTGACGGTGCAAAACAGTCGCGGTGTTAGCGACTTTCAACCCATCAGCCGCGATTTTATTGCCCGCCAGCTGGCTGAACTGTTAGATGATATGCAATTTTCTGCGATTAAAACCGGCATGTTGGCCGATGCCAATTTAGCCAAACTGGTGTGTAATTTAGCGCAAGATCATGCCGAAAGCCCGCTAGTCATCGACCCAGTAATTAAAGCTGGCAAGCGCAGCTTGGCACTGCCTGATTTAATTGATGCATTGCGCGAACTGATTGGCCATGCCACGGTTTGCACCCCTAATTTGCCAGAAGCTGCGGTATTAGCTGAATGTGATGAAGATGAAATTGACCTGATGGTTCGTTGGTTTGCTAATACCGGTTGCCGCTATTTGCTATTAACCGGCGGTCAATGCGACAACCAGCGAGTGATTAATCGTCTGTACGATTTACAATCCAACCCATTGCAAGACCCTAAGCTGATTCAAACCCTCAGCTGGCCACGACTTACCGGTGAATTTCACGGCACTGGCTGCACATTGGCAGCCACTTTAGCCACTCGTTTAGCATTGGGTGAAAGCATGCAAACTGCCAGCCGAAAAGCACAAACCTTTACCTGGAAATCATTGCAAAGCCCCTGTACGCCGGGTACAGGTCAACAATTTCCCAATCGGCTCGGCAAATAATTATCGGGTTGTCGCCAAGCGCGGCAACCACAGTTTTTTAAAAAATTCAGAGTTCAGAGAGATTCACTGTGACCCACGATCAGAAGTTAGCTTGCCTGCGCGGCCTTTATGTCATTACCGATGAACAACTCACCGCTGGCGATAGCTTGGCTAAAAAACTGGAAGCCGCATTAGAAGGTGGCGCCAAAGTGGTTCAGTACCGGGATAAAAGCCACGGTTTTGATTATCGACTGGCACAGGCACTTCGAGCGCAAACCTTATGCTTTGCTTACGATGCCCTGTTTCTAATCAATGACGATATCGAACTCGCTTCTTATATGCTGGCAGACGGCGTTCATCTCGGTCAAAGCGATATATCGCTAACCGAAGCTCGAGAAAAACTGGGTGAAAGAGCCATCATCGGTATTAGCTGTGAAGGCTCAATCGAGCTGGCAGAAAAAGCCGTCGAGCAAGGTGCTGACTATATCGCCTTCGGCGCGATCTACCCTTCCAAAACCAAACCCGATGCGGCCACGATTTCGGTGGATGTTGTACAACAAGCCAAACAAAAATTTACGCTACCGGTCTGTGCGATTGGTGGCATTGAACTGAGTAATGCCCAGCCCTTGCTGAATACTGGCTGTGACATGCTTGCGGTGGTGAATAGCGTTTTTGGACAAGACGATATTCAACAAGCTGCCACAAGCTTTAGTCAGATGTTTGAGGAAAATTAAATGAGCGCCAATATGAGCAAATCCCACGACCTATTCGTAAAAGCCCAAGATGCAATCCCCGGCGGTGTTAATTCCCCGGTAAGAGCTTTTAAAGGCGTTGGCGGTGATCCGGTATTTATGAAACGCGCTAAAGGCGCTTATATGTACGATGCCGATGACAAAGCCTATGTCGATTATATTGGCTCATGGGGCCCAATGGTATTGGGTCACAACCATCCAGAAGTGGTGGCAGAAGTTCACGCGGCGGTTGATCGTGGCATGAGTTTTGGTGCACCGACTGAAATTGAAATCCAAGCCGCAGAAATGGTTCGCAAGCTAGTACCTTCAATGGAACAGGTGCGCATGGTGAGCTCCGGCACCGAAGCTACCATGAGTGCGATTCGCCTCGCCCGTGGTTTTACTGGTCGCGATACCATTGTGAAATTTGAAGGCTGCTACCACGGCCACGGTGATTCACTGTTGGTTAAAGCCGGTTCTGGTTTGCTGACCTTGGGCACTCCAAGTTCTCCAGGTGTTCCTGCTGATTTGGCAAAACACACCCTGACGCTGGATTACAACAATCTGGAACAAGCGCAGCAGATGTTTGCCGAGAAAGGCTCGCAAATTGCCTGCCTGATTTTAGAACCCGTTGCTGGCAACATGAACTGCATTCCACCAGTACCCGGTTTCTTGGAAGGCCTGCGCAAGTTATGTGACGAATCTGGCACCGTACTGATTTTTGATGAAGTCATGACCGGTTTTAGAGTTGCTTTAGGTGGTGCCCAAGCTTATTACGGCATCACGCCAGACTTATCGACTTTCGGTAAAGTGATTGGCGGCGGCATGCCAGTTGGCGCATTTGGCGGCAAACGCGAAATCATGAATTACATCGCACCGCTTGGCCCGGTTTATCAGGCAGGTACCTTGTCAGGTAACCCAGTCGCCATGTCCGCCGGTTTAAAAACCATGCAGCTAATCAGCCAGCCAGGTTTTTACGAAGCCCTAACTGAAACCACTGCCAAGCTAGTGGCTGGTTTGCAGCAAAAAGCTGATGAAGCCGGTATTCCATTTTTCAGCCGCAGCATTGGCGGCATGTTTGGTTTGTTTTTCACCGACCAAGGCCCGGTTGATAATTTCGAACAAATCACCAACTGCGATACCGAGCGCTTTGGTAAATTCTTTCACTTAATGCTCGAGCAAGGTATTTACCTGGCACCTTCTGCCTATGAAGCAGGTTTTGTATCTGCCGCGCATACTGATGAAGAAATCCAAAAAACTTTAAATGCCGCAGAAAAGGCATTTTCTCAGTTGTAATAATCTCTTCATTTTGCGAACAAAGCCTTGTTTGACTTTTTGTCTGCAAGGCTTTTTTATGAGCGCGCTTTAATTTAAAAAACACATTGACACTTGCCTACCCCTTGAAAAATCAACCCATATATTAAATTCCAAACACGCACAACCTTGACTTAATATTATTGATATTTATATAAAAAACAAAGCCTTCTTTTATGGTAAAAACCTCTTGTCATGCTTACTTTCCCTTTTATCCATCATTGTTTGCTAATAAAACATCTGACATTCCTAATGCGTAGCTATTTATTTATTAATTAATTGAGCAATCATGAGTCCCATTAAGTTCATTCTTAACGGGCATGGAGGCTGGACGATTAAAAATGGATTTTGTAGAGTACCTTTAAATTCCTGGATGATATTTTATCATCAAATAAACCGTATGCTTTCAGCAGATAAAATATACAGCATGATTGATTTAGATTTATCCAGAGAAAGTAGTCTGGATAACTTCGACAGTATTAATGATCAATTAACACAAGTCCCCAACATGACGCTCCATCCCAACAGAGAAGACGACATGTCGTACGATGCAATACTTAAAGAACATAACCTAGCCTCAGGAAGCTCATTTATTTTTGTCGATTTTGACGAACCCAAAAATCTGGATTGGGTAATGGCTGCATTACGTCAAGAAGTCACACATGTATATGATGTCGGTACAGAAATTGAATTCCATTGGGGCGCTTGCAGAGTCACCGACTTGAATAGCACCGGAGGAAAGTACCTTGGTATAAATGCCAATATGGACAATCGGGCTGATGATGGTTCCTATCGTGTGTTGGATAATGCGACTCACCAGATTGAGTCCTTGATATTACGTGACCCTTTTAACAATCAGGTTGAAAAACTTGGCAGAGTTATTCCAAGGCCAACACCTACTAGAAGACGACCAGCATCAGCTCCGCCATCTCCAGCACCACGGCGTAATATTTCTCCACCAACTCCGACGCCAAGACGCCACTCTGCTACTGCACCACCAACACCGACGCCACGAAAAAGGCCCGGCTCAGCCCCGCCAACAGCTGCACCAAGAAGGTCTTCTCCAGCAAGCGCAATTGAGGTCATTCGCTCTTCACTCCCGGTTGCTGCGCCACGTAAAAAAAAATAAGCAACCATGCATGCTAGCAGGATATGGTACAAGCCACCTTTGATGGCATACCAAAGCACTTAAGCGAAAAACAAACAACTATGAATAAGTAATGGTAAACCTTGGTTTCAATTCAAAGTATCCCCCTTCCATTTCTCATATGAATTTTAAATAACGGGTGAATATTTCCATTATTATCAAAAATAAAAAGCTACTAATTAGTTGTTGCATTGGTTTTCGCATAATTTCAAATGGTATTGCGCATCCGACTTGAAAAATTGATGCCGGTGTAACTATCTGCGAGTACTTACGCAACGACCAATACCATGCTAAGGGTCGCAAATTAGGGCGGTAGAATTTAATAGATGCCCTATCTCTTTCGGCACTTGATTTTATGCAGGTAGCTAGATTAGCGGGGTGCCATCTGACGCTTTGTATTGTTCGTCAGATGCTACAGAAATACCATGTTGAAAAAAAAACACTTTCAACAATCAGTTGAAACTATTAAATAGTTTTAAACCCTACCATCCTTGATATCTGGATTCCGGCATCCATGCTCAGAATGACGATGTTCGGAGGATGCCGCTGGAACCATCACTCCGTAAGGAAGTGCAAGAATGCACGGATTAGGGCGACGCAGGATGCCAAAGCCGAGAGTGGCGGGATCTAGTCACATGGAAGTGGTGCTCAAGCAAAAATAATACCGCAGATTCTAAACACGTTCTAACAAGTAAACCAATATCTTTAGCTAACATAAAAAACGCACCTGAAAAGGTGCGTTTTTTATTAATTACAACTTAATTAGAAATAATCTTTTACTTAAACAGCGCTAAATACTCGCCATATCCCTGCGCGACTAATTGGTTAACTGGCACAAAACGCATTGACGCAGAGTTCATGCAATAACGTAACCCTGCTGGTTGCGGGCCATCGGTAAATACATGCCCCAAGTGAGAGTCGGCATTTTTAGAGCGAACCTCAACTCGACTGGCAAATAAAGCATTATCTTATTTTTCAACAATGTTGCTAGCCACTAGCGGGCGGCTAAAACTCGGCCAGCCAGTACCTGACTTATATTTATCTTTAGAGCTGAATAACGGCTCACCTGAAACCACATCAACATAAATGCCGTCGGCCTTATTATTCCAAGTACCTCTACCAAATGGTTGCTCGGTGCCACTTTGCTGGGTCACATAATATTCTACGTCTGTCAGCTTGGCGCGCAGTTGCTCTTTGGTCAGTGGTGCTTTGGCGTATTCGCCTGGCTTATACACAGCAACCGGAGCAGCTGCACCACCTACACCCACGCCTAGAAGAGTAAACAATACACAAGCAGCCATTGAGGCAATTCAATCAGCATTGCCAGTTCCGGCACCACGGAAAAAGAAATAACCCATATTTTTAATGGCTTGCCTTATGCAATGGCACTCTAGCAGTCCAGAGGCACTACAGAAAAATACTTGTTAAGCCTTAGCTCTCTCTTTAATTAGATTACTTTACTAAATACTAAAACAAAAACTGCTAATTCATTAATAGTTTTTTATGCATTGAAATGCTAACAACCATTCTAATTCAATCAATGAGCTTTATAATAATTTGTAACAAATAAAACACCTTCCCCCTAAAAATTTAAAATCTATAAATGCCAACTAGTTCACAACACCAGAAACAACTACAGCCATGTTTTTTTATAAACAATTAAAACAACAACGAAAAAAATAAAACGACGCGCTTCTCGCATAATTAGTAGTTTACAAAAGCATCAACTAGCCTCAGCATCTTGACATTGATGTCAGTAACACAAGTAATAAAGCATACTTGATAAGACCTGACAGCCTACAAACAAAGTCAGGGTGTAACATGCCATTACCACCGCCTCCTCCACCATTATCAACCATTAGAAAAAAAGAAAGTAACTTCACTTCATCTAAAAAAATCAGCTATTCCAAAACTATCGATATTTTCCCTCAGGCGAGAAGCATCGATAAGAACATCTTTATTTCTGATCAAAATCAGTTGTTAACTGACAAAGCAATTGCTTTTGGCGGTGTTGCAACCAAGAAATTCAGACAGTCTGCAATGGATAAACAAATTGGAATGGGTGCTTGGTATAAATCCCGAATTGGAGAGAATGGAAAACGCTGGAATGGTATTTGTAAGGCACTATCCATTCTATGGATTGGCTACCATGCAACTAATAAAGATTTCTGGGGTTGGCTAATGCAAGGCGCTGACGAGATTGATTCAATCCCTGCTGCTACCGTGTGTAATTTGCAAGCAGCCTATCGTGGTGAGAGTAATGCTCAGTTCCAGACTCCCGATGAAATGGATGTAATGGACAACGAAGAGTGGACTGAGAATATATTTAATAATATGGGCCTGTCTCAACTCAGAGATATCGTATCTTGTACGTTAATTGCTCAGGCTAAACGGTTATCTGGAGACTCGAACAGCCATGTAAAGCAAATGATCTCGGAAATGAAAAAATATAAGAATCGCTACCAGCAACTATCATTCCGAGGGCATGGGTCAAGCCATGCAGTTGCGCTTTGGGTTGGCAGAGATGTCACGCTGTTTGACGCTAACCATGGTGAATTTTGGTTCCCATCAATTGGCAGTTTTGAATTATGGTTTCAGTTTTATTGGGCCAATGTTTATAGTCAAAAATATAACCACGATTTCAGCTTGGCCTACTGGGATAAGAAATGGTAATCAAAAGAAGACCGTACAGAACGTATTAATTATTATTTGAAAGATTTCAAACAAAAAAATCCCGTAGCAATTAATTGCTACGGGATTTTTAATTTATTACCGCGTAACTCAAACTATTTAAACAGCGGCAAATACTCGCCGTACCCCTGCGCAACTAATTGATTAACGGGCACAAAACGCATTGACGCAGAGTTCATGCAATAACGTAACCCTGTTGGTTGTGGGCCATCGGTAAAAACGTGCCCCAAGTGAGAGTCTGCATTTTTAGAGCGAACCTCAACTCGGCTGGCAAATAAAGTATTATCTGCTTTTTCAACAATGTTACTAGACACTAGCGGGCGACTAAAGCTCGGCCAGCCAGTACCTGACTTATATTTATCTTTAGAGCTAAATAATGGCTCACCTGAAACCACATCAACATAAATACCGTCAGCTTTATTATTCCAAGTACCTCTACCAAATGGTCGCTCGGTGCCGCTTTGCTGGGTCACGTAATATTCTACGTCAGTCAGCTTGGCGCGCAGTTGCTCTTTGGTCAGTGGTGCTTTGGCGTATTCGCCTGGCTTATACACAGCAACCGGAGCAGCCGCTTCAAGCGCAGCAGGTTGGACGGCATCTGCCTGAGCATTGTCAGAGGTTGCCACAGGCGCACAACCAACCATAAATGCTGCTGATGCAATAACCAATCCGGCAATACCTGCAATAGAAAATTTCTTCATAAGCGCCTCTGTCCATTTAGTTCATGCTTTTTACTTGTCTTAAGTTCGTGTGGCATAGATCGCTACTCACAAACCTAAACTCATCTCAGATTCAGATTCCTGAACAATTACCTAACAAGTAAAAAGTAAATCATTGTGTTTGCTTTGGTAGGTAGGACATACCTATCTGCGATTCAGTTCCGCAGTAGAGATCATTTATCACGACTGGTTCTTGTTTCAGTTGCCACAAGGCTTCGAGTTACTGTTTTACTTGCCTTAGTGAGCTTGCCCTCTTGCGCAAAACTTGCCCTAAGCAAATTAAGCTTCAAGTGAATCACAATATTTTCAAATGATCCTGAATCAGCCTGCTACTAATAACAAACAACTCAATTCAAAAACGACCAATCTTTAATGACAGTTTATCTCGATACAAAATTGACTAATAACAATAAACGCCAGCGCGTCAAATTCGTTTAGCGAATCAAGTTACAGATGGTTCCTTTTGAACAAAACAACCGCCCAATACCCAAAGCTGACTTAAAACGGTCAGTTTGTTTATGAACTGCGAGCCAACTCACGCGATGTCATTTTTCGCAGCCGATGAATTGGTTAAAATTACTTCACTCTCTGATGCACTAAGTAGACCCAAAACCGATGAGCCTGGAAAAACTTCACGCATACCTGACCACCCTATCTAAACATGATGGTTCAGACCTTTACCTCAGTACCGGTGCACCACCTTGTGGCAAGTTTCAGGGCAACCTCAAACCCTTGTCTAAAGAAAAACTGGTTGCCGGTGAAGTGAAGGAAATGGCATATGCCGTGATGGACAAAGAACAGCTGATCGAATTTGAAGAGCAGCTGGAAATGAACTTAGCAATATCGCTTAATAAAATCGGGCGTTTTCGGGTCAATATTTTTCGCCAGCGCAATGAAATTTCGATTGTCGCGAGAAACATCAAAGCCGACATTCCCAGTTTTGACTCACTCGGTCTGCCGCCGCAACTAAAAGAAATTATTAATACCAAACGCGGCTTAGTGTTGTTTATTGGCGGCACCGGTTCGGGTAAATCAACTTCGCTGGCAGCGCTGATTGACCACAGAAACAGCACATCGTCTGGTCATATCATCACCATCGAAGATCCGATTGAATATGTACACAAACACAAACGCTGCATTATTAATCAGCGAGAAGTCGGTGTAGACACCCGCAGCTATCGTTCTGCACTCAAGCAAACCCTGCGCCAAGCACCCGATGTTATTTTAATTGGTGAGATCCGCGACCGGGAAACCATGGAACATGCGCTAGCCTTTGCTGAAACTGGCCACCTCGCCATTTCAACGCTACACGCCAACAACTCCAATCAGGCCATCGACCGCATTATTAACTTCTTCCCCGAAGAACGTCGCCAGCAGTTAATTATGGACTTGGCGATGAACTTAAAAGCGTTTATTTCCCAGCGACTGATTAAAACCGTCGATGGCAAACGCTGCGCCGCAGTAGAAGTTTTGCTCGGCACAGCGACTATTCGAGAAAAAATTCTTAACCAAGAATTTACCGGCATTAAAGCCATTATGGAAAAATCTGAGCCGCTTGGCATGCAAACCTTCGACTCAGCATTATTCAAACTTTATAAACAGGGATTAATCGATTTCGACCAAGCGATTAAAAACTCAGATTCACCGAATAATTTACGCTTAAAAATTAAATTGGCCAGTGAAAATGCCGGTATTCCGAGTGACGAAAGTGCAATGTCGCTGGTAATGGATTCTGACCCATCAACCGAGACGGAAGAACCAGAAGCTGAAATTAGCCACGCATCTCCTCACACACCCGCCGCTAAAAAAGTGGGATTAAGCCTTGAGTTAGATAGCTCCCATAGTTCTGGGCAAGCAACTGATAACTCAGCATCCACTAGTTCGGTTGGCGGTATGGCGCAGTTTAAGATTGATGGTTAAAGCACAGTTTATACATCGGTTTTAATCGTAGACAGGGCATGGATGCCTACAGTAGAACGACGCAAGAGCCAAAATCGAAGCGTAGCAAATAAAATTCCATTAAAAATGGAGCGTTATTTAACAGGTTCCTTTTTTAATTGCTGACCGACAACCAATTTTATTTCTGAGTCATATTGAATATGCGTCTAAAAAACTTTTTTTATGTTCGCCATAAACATTGAAGGTTTAATATCAAAATTCCTCGCAACCTCTCCTGGCATTCGAAACAACCGTGGTTGTCTCGAATATGAAAACACCCGATAAATTGAAAACTGATCTGGATACTCGTTTGAAAAAGCTATTTCATTGGGAGAGATAAAAAAGGGCGCATTTTGTGAACCCCGAGTAGTTTTAACTTCAATAAAATGCTCTCGACCTTGTTCATCAAAAGAGCAAATATCAAAACCTGTACCGTCACCTTCTGCTTGAGAAGTATGTTCAATTTCAGCTGATAAATCAGCGAGGCCAAGAGATATCAGTCGTTGCCTCTCAAATTCAACCACAAACTTTTCACCTGCCAAACCTAAAGAACGATTCAATAACTCTCGCTTAAAGTAATCAATTTTTATTGGCTTTCTTACATGCTGATGTACCTTGCCTAATGGCAATTCATTTAAATTTGGTGCGTCAACCAGAACTGACTGCCAATGAGCTAACTTAGCAACAGGAGTTTCAAGATCAGCAATTTTCCTCAACTCACGGAAGAATGAATCTCCAGAGTGGTGCAAATAATTTTCAACTATTACTTTGAGCCGTTTTTGATAATTTTTAGCAGGCTGGTAACCATCAATCCGAGGCAACCCTAGCTCATCAAGAACTGCTGAAAGGTTTTGATACTTATATTCAATTGAAGAGTGGCTGCGTCCATTCAGCTTGGGCATTAACTGACGTCGATATTCAGCTTTGCTATACGGCAGACTGGGCAAATCAAGTTTTAGCATCTCAAGATAACTCTCGATCAATGCTTCTACTTCATCATCAGTCCATCCAGGAGCTTTAGCCATAGTTTCCTTGCTTACCAAAGAGCTAGCGATCGAATGGACTGATCATATCGCTATGAAGATGATTATCAATAGCAGTGATCATTTTTCTGAATAGTTTGCCGCACTATCAACGTTATCGTAGGTCAACTAGAAATAGACGACGGGAATGCTTAAACAAGATATTTTCTCTGCGTATCGGGACAGGTAATTTTTCTTTTCTAGCAAAATGGCACTGAGGCAATAACATAGATTCACGATCAATCGATATTCTGTTCAGTCCAATCAAACACCCCCCCAAAAACCAACATCCACAACCCCACCATCTACCCCACAACCCAGCTTCATCCCCCCACTACGACTTCAATCATAAACAACGTTATCAATTGAACTTTCTATAGTAGAATGCGCCTCAATCGCTGCGTTAAGCGCTTGGTCGCTACTAGCAGCACAGTTTCTAGGCCACTTTATTGACCATCACTGTTCAATACCAACAGCAGAAAATTTGTATATATAAAGCATGAAGATACCTAAAAGACTCCAGCCATTGGTTGACGATGGCATTGTAGACAAAGTATTGCGACAGTTAATGAGTGGCAAAGAAGCAACGGTATATGTTGTGCAGTGTGGCGATGAGGTTCGCTGCGCCAAGGTGTATAAAGACGTTAGCCAGCGCAGTTTTAAAAACGCGGTGCTTTATAACGAAGGGCGCAAGGTGCGCAACGGTCGTAATGCCCGCGCCATGCAAAAGGGCTCTAAGTTTGGCCTAGAGCAGCAAGAAGAGATTTGGCAAAACACCGAAATTGATGCCTTGTATAAGTTTGCCGATGCCGGTATTCGAGTGCCGCAAGCTTATGGTTGTTTTGGCGGCATTTTGCTGATGGAACTCATCACTGATGCCGATGGTTTTGCGGCACCTCGCTTGAATGATGTCAGTATGTCTGAAGCCGATGCGCTGACGGATCATGCCACCATGATGGATTATGTAGTGCGCATGTTAAGCGTGGGTGTAATTCACGGTGACCTGTCAGAATTTAATGTGCTGGTTGATGCGAATGGCCCGGTGGTTATCGATTTACCCCAAGCAGTCGATGCTGCAGGTAATAATAACGCTAGAAAAATGCTGTTACGCGATGTGAATAATATGACCCAGTATTATTCGCAGTTTGCGCCAAGTTTAGCGACCACTCGTTACGGCGAAGAAATTTGGGAGATTTTTGAGGCCGGCGACTTAAGCCCTAAAACTGTTTTGACTGGCGAGTTTGCTGACTCTGAAATTGCTGCCGATGTTGATGAGGTGCTGCATGAAATCGACTCTGCATTTGAAGAAGAGCTAGGCCGCCGAGAGGGCTGGCTGGAAGATATTGACGATTAAAGTGATTTTAAAAGTCTAACTCTGATTATTTAAAACATGATTTTATATCAATAAAAAACCGCTGGCTTGGCGGTTTTTTATTAAGTTAAGATTATAATAATTCTCATTATAAGTTTCGACAAAGAAGACCATCGCTAGCATCAATTTCCTGCTTAACCTCTAGTAATTCAGAAAGCTTTGGTCTATCAACTAGATTTTTTTCTCGAAAAAACTTATACGTCAACAGCCCTTTGCCATCTTCATTAAAATATTTACTATAACAGCTAAACATTTCATAAAAAGAATCAATTTTTATTGATTCAATCCCATACTTACCTATCATTTTAAACTTGTCTATCGAATCTGTGACTGAAAATACTCGCGCCATATGCAATAATTCACTATTTTCTTGCCCTTCTTGATTTTTATAGAGCACTACGAAATCCATCGGAAAAACATTTGCAACATCCGTAATTTCTTGAAATTCTTCTTTGATAATATCATCTATATAATCAATATAAACTGAATAGCCAAAACGTTTCCATGTATTAAGCGCAAACCCTGAACAGTCAAACCTCAAACACAAAACACATGGCTGTATAGGCTGCCAAACATCGATAGATTTTCCTTTATAAACTATCATCCTCCATTTTCTTCGATTTGCAATTATTTCCAATATAGATAAAGCACTGTCTGTATATTGCCCAAGATCACGATCCGATTCAAGTAAAGGTCGCATATTGTTAATTCCAGATTATTTTAACGGTTTATCTAGCCCGCATATTTTACATTTCATAATATTGACCATTATTAATTGCTCAATCAAATTTCAATTATTACAGGCAATACTACCTATTTATATACTTGCATTGGTAGCAACCTTATCCTTAAGCTCTAATAAGTCAGCAATCTTAGGTTGATCTATAATATATTTTTCTCGATAAAATTTAATATTGAACTTACTTTTTTCTACCTTATTATAAATCTTTAACATTTTCTTAATCGTTTCTATATGAATAAGCATGGTGCCATTTTTGTTGATCACTTGCATTGATTCTATATTTTGTTGTGGCATAAAAACACGCGCTAAATGCGCTGGACTTTCAGGCTTATGTTTATAAAATAGAACCAGTAAATCCATTACTCGAATCGAATTTACATCATCAATTTTATTGAACTCCTGCTCTAATACCACTGGCGCATCACAAGCACTCACCGAATAGCCGTCCTTCTCCAGCTGTCTAAGGCAAAACCAGAGCAATCAAACAGCCAATTGATAGATGGTATACCAGACTGCGAGCCGCTTTCCTGAGTACATTTCAACAGCAACATAGCTTTCTATTATCTTCTGGCCACCATCCCATCCCATTCCGATACTCTAGTTAAAGCGGGCGGCTTTATTTGGTAGTAAGTCTCTCATTTATTTAAGCTACCAATTCTGTTATCCAGAACCATCTTTGTAGTATGGCTAAATTAAATATTAGAATGCTTCATCAATTTATGAAGACATATTTACTGATACTAAATTTTGAGTATCAAGCAAACCAACTAATTTAGGCCTATCCGGCAAAAACTTTTCTCTATAAAAACACACTTTAAGAACACCCGTTATGGTTTTCTGATAAATTTTTCTAATGCTCTCATATAAAAGCCTTGTTAAATCGCTCCCACACCCGCCACATACTTCACCATCTCTGTCACCTCTGGCATTGGCTGTGAAATAAACGATGCATCTAAGTCGGCACTAAAAGTTAAACTATCTAACAACACGCTAAAGTCAGGTAGTTCCAATGCTTCACACGCTGGGGGTAAGCTGCTAGTAATTTGAACTGCATTTTGTAATACCTGCGATGACCTTACTTTATAGTTAATATTATTGGCGGTTAGCTGAGTGCCATTATTAAAATTTAATGCATCGCCATTAGTATCAAAAAATCCCATGGTGCCATCGCCAAAATAACTGAGTGAATGCGTACCCGGCATGGTGCCAGCACTGCTGCTCATGTCATTAGCATCATAGGTGTAGCTAAATTCAATTGGCTGGCTTAATGAAATAGTTTGAGTGGTGCTATCTGGTAGGATTTTTTCTACCGTTGCTTGGCTGGCATTATTGGATGGGGTTAAATAATAATTTTGCTGATTTTGATCGGTAATGGTGATTGCTACGTCATCGGTTAATGGTTGGTCACTCCAAACACCTGCGCCATCAATATAACCGGTAAGCTGCTGTGCATTGGCTGTGTAGGTAAAGGCAAAGCCCGGCTGTATGGCAACCATGTCGCCTTGGGCAAAGCTGCCATCACTGGCATCTTGGTCGTAAAACAATGCATAGCCCATCATATCGCAGCGCATTTGCGCTAGGTCGTAACAGCGGGCATCACCCGATTTTTCAGAATGAATAAACGCCGAATCAAAGGCAGTTTTTTCATCGACTTCAGCATCAATATGATACTGACCTGACTGGCCATTAAGCGCTGCTAGGTAAATCGCTTTATTTAATTGATTCGCTGACGCGAGGCTGCCATCAAACGTCAGCAGTTTCATTACATATTGCTGACTATTTCTTGGGTCAAGCGAAACTGAAAGCCAGGTTTTTTTATCGGTCGCGCTGCTGGAAGGTAAACTAGAAAAATCGCTGGTTCGTCGATGAAATAATTGAAACTGGCCATAGGGATTATTCACTGAAGACGACTGCTCGATCAAGAAACGGGCTCGGCTCTGGGTACTGTCGGTTTCATCCCACCATAAATCGATTTGCAAACCGCTTGATTGCTGCGACACCTTGGCAATTACTGGCTGATAATCCTGGTAACTCCCCTCGCCATAGCAACGGCCAAAGTCGACCAACCCTCGATAGGCTACACCGTCGACATTTTGTTGTGGCTGCAACTGGTTCGCTAGGCACAATAAGCGATTGGCATATTGCAGCGGTTGGTCGCCTGGGTTGCCTATGTTGTAGGTAGTATTTTGGTAGCTGTCGTAGGTGATTTGTGCAGCAGAGGTATTAAACAGAAACTGGTTATCAGCAACCGGCGTTGCCAGATTATTTTGAGCTGAACTCTCGACTGGCTGATTTTGGATCAGACTAACAAAGCTGGGCAATTCAGGCTGCAATTGACTTGACGACCCGCCACAAGAAATAATTAATCCACTACTTAAAACATAAGTAGAAATAAGTGCCAATTTACTTAAATGCTTCCGTGCCATGCGAAAAACCTGCTTAAAGTGCTCCATATTTTAAATTAGCAAAATTTAAGACGAAAAGTTGTGCGCTGACTAGTGTTTTGAAAATCGCTTTTTTTTCGCCAGAAAAACTCACTGCAGTTTACTGAAAAGCTCTTTTGACTACTGAAATCCGTACATAATATGAGTTAATTCATGCTTCAGAGTCTACCCTACCTCACACGTCCACCTTATTAGGCAGCTGTGTATTACTCAAGATGAAGATCCCGAAGATATTACCCCCGAACTTCGCCAGGCTATATTAACTCGTCCTGAAAGCTTCCTTCAATCCGGACAGGGTCAGATCAATTGTGTTCTGACCTTAGAATATTTAAAATCCAACACGTTAATTGGATATATCGAACTTGAGCATTCACCAAATTTCCCTGTAGGGAAACTATCTCTATTTATTAGATATATGTATGTTTTTCGTTCACTTCGCGGACAAGGTCTTTCAAGAATTTTACTGGCTGCAACTATAAACATTTCTAGACAAGAGCAATACCCTAACATTACTGCAAAAAGCACAGGTCAGCTTGAAGAATATTATGAAAAAATTGGATTTTACAAAGAAGTTGAAATTCATATACTTGCATTAGACCATGGATTGAAACCACAAAACTATCGATCGCTTTTCATTAAATACCCTCAGATCGCCGGCATTCATTGCGAAAACACTCCAACAAAAAAAATAGCTAAAGACTAAAAAATTAATTTTACTTTCTTAAAAATCCTTTGCAAAATTAGCTAACCAACTAAAATAATTTACCCATAAAAACCTACTCCTAGAGTTAACTTTATTTTAAATAAAACGTAACCATTCAGCATAGATCATATGGCTTACGCTAATTTACCATTTTGTTTCCGTGACTTACTCGACATTATAAATACGGCATCTTTATTGTTTTTATTGCAAGATAGCGATCTTCAGTTTTACAGCGCTGACACCTCATTTTGACCATCGATAAGATTAACATCACACAGGCTGGCGCTAAAGCAAGATCAGTTGATCTCAGCGTCGACCCGCGCCGTCTTTCAAATCATGTTGTTGGTGGTTGAGTTGATGGCAAATAAATTAGGACTTAACAGTCGCAATAGCAGCATTCCTCCCTCTCAAGATATCAATCGCAAAAAGCCCGCTACAAGCAAACGCACAGTCACCGGTAAAAAACCAGGCGGACAACCCGGCCATATTGGAAGCACGCTTGAGCCGGTTGATCATCCTGATGAAGTGGTTACGCTGCCTTTAGACAAGCGCAGCTTGCCTAAAGGGGAGTGCTGGGAATCGGTGGGTTACGAAGCTCGGCAAGTAATCGAGCTCCATATCCAGCGTAAGGTGGTTGAGTATCAAGCTCAGATTATGAGAAATCAGCGAGGTCAACAACGAACGGCGACCTTTCCTGCTGATGCAAAGCGACCGATTCAATATGGGCATTCAGTCATTGCACATGCAGTGTATCTATCGATGTATCAATTGATTCCTTACGAACGATTACAAAATCAATTTCAAGATATGTTTGGTATTGATCTGAGTATGGGCACGTTGGTTAACTTTAATCAGCAGCTTGCTCAGCGCTTACATCGTGTTTTTAAGCCATTAGCAATTGAGCAAATTGCTTTAGCGGATGTGGCGTGTGCTGATGAGACGGGCGTCAATATCAATGCATCCCGCCACTGGGTTCACGGCATCTCCAGTACGCATTGGGCGCTATTAACACCCCATAAACAGAGAGGCGTGCAGGCAATGAAGGATATTGGCGTGTTACCTCGCTTCAAAGGTGTATTGGTGCATGACCATTGGAGTGCTTATTTGCAATTTGAATGTCAGCATCAGTATTGCAATGCTCATTATCTTAGAGAATTGATTCGTGCCCATGAGCAAGATGATTGTCGATGGGCAAAACTGATGCATGCGCTGCTACTTAAAATCAATCAAGCAGTCACAGATGCGGGTGGAGAACTCTCAGAATCTGCCATCAAAGGGTATCGAAAGCGCTACCGTAGCTTGATTACGCGGGGTGAGAAAGAAAGCCCGGTAAGTCCAAGTGAAGCGGGCAAGCGAGGTCGCCCCAAGCAAAGTAAAGCAAGAAATCTTCTGGATCGGTTACGTATTTATGAAGACGATACGTTACGTTTTATGACCGATGCAAAAGTTCCGTTCACCAATAACCAAGGGGAGCGAGAGATTCGAATGCTTAAGGTTCAGCAAAAAATATCGGGTTGTTTCCGGTCGGCGGGGAACGCAGAAAATTATTGTTTATTTAGATCGTATTTAAGCAGTTGTTTAAAGCATGGCGTGTCTGCATCTGAAGGTATTAATTTGCTGGCGAGAAATGAGTGGCCTGAATTTATTAAGCAACATCTGCGGTAATTGGCTTATTGAGCTGAATGGTTACAATAAAACATTATCTTATAAATTATGAAAGCATACTATTCCCTGCCCATTAACTTCTACATGAAAACCCCAACAAATCAAAATAAAACCAATGCAATTAGTAAAACAGTAAACTGATAATCTTGGTAGCTCACAATACTTTTCCTCATTTCTAACCCGTTCCCAACACCCCTTCTTAACAAGCCGCCTGCCTTTATAAAAAGCCCTTAAAAACAATTTAAATTGATAGAAAAGTTACTAGACAATAGGGTGATTTTCCGCCTCTAAATTGCTTCACTGAAATTTCTAGACAACTAGAATTAATGCACAGATACCGAGCATAACTCTGTAATTTTTCATTTGAAACTCTAGCACTTATAAATTTTTATCTTTTAAACAATTCATATTTATAGTTACCCGAGGTATTTAGTGCCTATAGCCATATCAGCTGGTAATTGGATGCAACAATTACTGATCCACGCCCCTGGTTTTGCAAGCAAACGATTAATTGATATCGTAATGCCTGGAAGCCATGATTCCGCAACCTATACATTAAATAGCATGAAGAGTTTTTCAGTAACGCAGACAAAAACTTTACGCGAGCAATTTTTAATGGGTGTCAGATATTTCGACATCAGATTAAAACAGAAGGGTGAAGGGTTAGTTTTTTTCCATGGCATTATTTCTAGCGATGTACGCTCAGCTTCAAGTGAGCTTGCATCTTTTTTCAGCACTGTCCTCCTTAGCAATGAAGTAGTAATTTTAAAGTTACACTTTGACAACACCTCAAGTTATGATTTGTTTGAGCGAAATTTCATGTCCGACATTTTAAACAGAACGATAACTCCTAGTGATTTTCGTACCCTGTCGATTAAATGGTTAATTGCAAATAATAAAAATATCGCATTGCTAGTAAAGAATGGCTATGGCGAAACCGAGTATTGCATGGACTATGAAGCTAACACTTTTGGCGGATGGGGAAAAACTCGAGATTCTCAAAAGTTGACATCAAAAATTGAAAGCAGTCGTTTTGACCCTACAGAAAATATTGCAAAATTAAAAGTAGTACAGACTAATCAACCAGCATTGGTTGGGTCAGGTTCTGACCGATTTTTGTCAGTTCTAGAGCATGACCAAAAACCTGAATCTCGCCAAGTAACTCAAGGTTATATCGAAACTACTCGGGTTATTCTTAAAGGAACTCTACAGAGGCAAAATACTGAAGAAAAGATGGAAAGCACCTCTCAAATCCGCGGTGTCGTTAGCATGGATAATGTTGGTGGCGATACGGGTAAAACTATTCTTCTTTTAGAGATAATAGCTTTAAATTACAAGGGAAAAAGCTATTATGTACCTTAGCTATTAAAGCATCTTTATTGACACTATATTAGTGCCACATATTTAATTCCGTATATCACGTTAGCCAATATTTAATATTTATTTCACCTGATTCAAAGACAATTTCGATAACCTGTAGTAGCTCTTATGGTCTAACAAAAACTGATAGTTCAATACTAAAACAC
Organism: Pelagibaculum spongiae; assembly: GCF_003097315.1. NCBI lineage: Bacteria > Pseudomonadati > Pseudomonadota > Gammaproteobacteria > Oceanospirillales > Pelagibaculum > Pelagibaculum spongiae. The sequence continues at coordinate 224,029 of NZ_QDDL01000006.1, read as the reverse complement.
ACGCAATAGTGCTATTCAACCAAACGAATCAGCAGATTACACAGATTAAGGGCAATTTGTTTCGCAGAAGCTTTTGCTTTGCCAAATGCAGCCTTTCGATTACAAGTCGATTCACCACTCACCCGCAGTGATTAATTAAACGCGGATTCGTATCATAAGTGCATAACCTCTGTTCGCTAACAGAGGTTGAGCTAAAAGAAGAGCTCAGATATTTTCTCTGTTGGCGACCAAACCAAACAGAGGCCACTATGGGCTACAAACATCTGAGCTCCGAAGAAAGATACTATATTGAGACACGCTTGAAAATGGGTGACTCGCTTAACACTATCGCCAGCAGCCTTCAGCGCAACCAGAGTACACTTTCCAGAGAAATGAAACGCAACACAGGATTACGAGGCTATCGCCATAAACAAGCTCAAGCATTTGCCCAGAAACGCCTTGAAGACAAGCCTAAACAGAGAAAGATTACTGGCGCTACTGTCGATTATATTTGCTATGGATTAAAGGAAAATTGGAGTCCGGAACAAATTGCGGGGCGCGCAGGCAAAGATGGTTTGTTTAAGATGCACCATCAGACGATTTATAATTTTATTCGTAAAGACAAAAGATTAGGCGGGTTACTGTATCGCTACTTGCCCAGGAAATTAAAACCTTATCGAAAGAAATACGGTAGTTCCGGTGGCTCGTGCAAAGGTATTCCAGGGCGGATAGGAATAGAAGATCGCCCAACCATTGTTGACACCAGAGCACGTATTGGAGACTGGGAAGCTGATACCATTATTGGAAAAGGTCACCAAGGTGCGATTGCAACGATTGATGAGCGAAAGAGCAAGCTTCGTCTGGCAATGCCGGTTCAGAAAAAAACAACAGAAAATGTTGTCGGGGCGCTGATTAGCTTACTACTGCCGCTTAAAAAGCATGTTAAAACAATAACATTTGATAATGGAAGAGAGTTCGCTAGCCATCAAAACTTAAGCAAAAAAATTAAGTGCGACAATTATTTTGCAAAACCTTATAGCTCTTGGGAAAGGGGGCAGAATGAAAATGCCAATGGATTGTTACGACGTTACTTCCCAAAGACAATGTCTTTGAAAAATGTTAAAAACCAAGAAGTGATAGAAGCGGTTGATCGATTGAATAGTCGCCCAAGAAAATGTTTGAATTACCAAACTGCATACGAAGCATTTGAAGCAGAAACCAAGATCAGTAGAAAACAATTACTGGGTTATGCACTTAAGATTTGAATTCAGGCTTATTATAACGATCAAACATTTCATGAAAAAAATCAACTTTTATTGGACCAACACCATACTTTCCTATCATTTTAAACTTGTCTATCGAATCGGTCACTGAAAAAACTCGCGCCACATGCAATAATTCACTATTTTCTTGCCCTTCTTGATTTTTATAGAGCACTACGAAATCCATCGGAAAAACATTTGCAACATCCGTAATTTCTTGAAATTCTTCTTTGATAATATCATCTATATAATCAATATAAACTGAATAGCCAAAACGTTTCCATGTATTAAGCGCAAACCCTGAACAGTCAAACCTCAAACACAAAACACATGGCTGTATAGGCTGCCAAACATCGATAGATTTTCCTTTATAAACTATCATCCTCCATTTTCTTCGATTTGCAATTATTTCCAATATAGATAAAGCACTGTCTGTATATTGCCCAAGATCACGATCCGATTCAAGTAAAGGTCGCATATTGTTAATTCCAGATTATTTTAACGGTTTATCTAGCCCGCATATTTTACATTTCATAATATTGACCATTATTAATTGCTCAATCAAATTTCAATTATTACAGGCAATACTACCTATTTATATACTTGCATTGGTAGCAACCTTATCCTTAAGCTCTAATAAGTCAGCAATCTTAGGTTGATCTATAATATATTTTTCTCGATAAAATTTAATATTGAACTTACTTTTTTCTACCTTATTATAAATCTTTAACATTTTCTTAATCGTTTCTATATGAATAAGCATGGTGCCATTTTTGTTGATCACTTGCATTGATTCTATATTTTGTTGTGGCATAAAAACACGCGCTAAATGCGCTGGACTTTCAGGCTTATGTTTATAAAATAGAACCAGTAAATCCATTACTCGAATCGAATTTACATCATCAATTTCATTGAACTCCTGCTCTAATACCGAGCAATCAAACAGCCAATTGATAGATGGTATACCAGACTGCGAGCCGCTTTCCTGGGTACATTTCAACAGCAACATAGCTTTCTATTATCTTCTGGCCACCATCCCATCCCATCCCGATACTCTGGTTAAAGAGGGCGTTTCATGCGGTAGTAAGTCTCTCATTTATCCACACTATTATTTAGACATTTTTTTAACTATAAAATAGTGCAACAACCTACACTATCCGCTACACCAACATTTAAATTTACTATGTTTTTTACTTCGAGCAAATCTATTATCGTTGGCTGCTGAGATAAATTTTTTTCTCTGTAAAACTTAATTTCTAGCTTGCCTGTTTTTTTTGTTTCATACTATTTAATCACATCAGATACCAAGCATTTTTTTACAGGCCCAGTTCCAAATTTATCTATAATCTCTATCGAATTTTCACTTATACTAGGTTGAGTAACTCTTGCCAGGTGACATGGTTCAAAAATAGATTTTATTTGGTAAAAAACCATCAAATCCATTGCCCTTACTTCTTCTTTATTTTCAATAACAAAAAACTCTTCATCTAAAACAATTTGAACATAATCAAGATAAACTGAATAACAAAATCTCTTCCATGTATTTAGTGCAAAACCACAGCAATCCAACTGCCAGCTCACTTGGCACGGCATGCTAGCACGCCATATCATTATCTGTCCTTTACTAAGGTTCATCCAGTAATTACCAGCTGTCATTACTCTCCCACCTTCTTCCAACGCATGGACTCTCAAGCCACAGTACACGTCACTATTATTTAAATCACGCATTAATTTTACACCTAAGCATTGGTTTAAATTTTAGTTCTCATCAATGAGTCAATTGTTTTTTTCTTACCCTCTTCAGCAATAAAATATCGAGTGACATTAATACAAGGCGTATCGCTTGAACTTGCTAGCGAATAGTAGCATTGGGTGCAAACACTAACCACAATAATGCCAGATTGCAATAACCATTATTTTCGCCTGATATAGTTGAAGTTTTAGCAACAAAACTGCCATGGATTTTAATTAAGGATTTATCATCAACAAGGCCTTCAAAAATCTTTTCTATATCTAATTAATATTCCTACCACTTTATTCAGCCCCTACACCCGCCACATACTTCACCATCTCCGTCACTTCTGGCATTGGCTGTGAAATAAATGATGCATCTAAGTCAGCGCTAAAACTTAAACTGTCTAGCAACACGCCAAAGTCGGGTAGATCCAATGCCTCACAGGCTGCAGGTAAGCTGCTGGTAATTTGAACTGCATTTTGTAATACCTGCGATGACCTTATTTTGTAGTTAATATTATTGGCGGTTAGCTGAGTGCCATTATTAAAATTCAATGCATCACCATTGGTATCGAAAAACCCCATAGTGCCATCACCAAAATAACTGAGTGAATGCGTGCCCGGCATACTGCCAGCACTACTGCCCATATCATTCGCATCATAGGTGTAGCTAAATTCAATCGGCTGGCTTAATGAAATAGTTTGAGTGGTGCTATCTGGCAGAATTTTTTCTACTGTTGCTTGGCTGGCATTATTGGATGGGGTTAAATAATAATTTTGCTGATTTTGATCGGTAATGGTAATTGCTACACCACCGGCTAACGGCTGGTCGGTCCAAACACCTGCGCCATCAACATAACCGGTAAGCAGCTGTGCATTAGCCGTATAGGTAAAGGCAAAGCCCGGCTGCATGGCAACCATGTCGCCTTGGGCAAAGCTGCCATCAATGGCATCTTGGTCGTAAAACAATGCATAGCCCATCATATCGCAGCGCATTTGAGCTAGGTCGTAACAGCGGGCATCACCCGATTTTTCAGAATGAATGAACGCCGAATCAAAAGCAGTTTTTTCATCGACTTCAGCATCAATATGATACTGACCTGACAGGCCATTAAGCGCTGCTAGGTAAATCGCTTTATTTAATTGATTCGCTGACGCGAGGCTGCCATCAAACGTCAGCAGTTTCATTACATATTGCTGACTATTTCTTGGGTCAAGCGAAACTGAAAGCCAGGTTTTTTTATCGGTCGCGCTGCTGGAAGGTAAACTAGAAAAATCGCTGGTTCGTCGATGAAATAATTGAAACTGGCCATAGGGATTATTCACTGAAGACGACTGCTCGATCAAGAAACGGGCTCGGCTCTGGGTACTGTCGGTTTCATCCCACCATAAATCGATTTGCAAACCGCTTGATTGCTGCGACACCTTGGCAACCACTGGCTGATAATCCTGGTAGCTCCCCTCGCCATAGCAACGGCCAAAGTCGACCAACCCTCGATAGGCTACACCGTCGACATTTTGTTGTGGCTGCAACTGGTTCGCTAGGCACAATAAGCGATTGGCATATTGCAGCGGTTGGTCGCCTGGGTTGCCTATGTTGTAGGTAGTATTTTGGTAGCTGTCGTAGGTGATTTGTGCAGCAGAGGTATTAAACAGAAACTGGTTATCAGCAACCGGCGTTGCCAGATTATTTTGAGCTGAACTCTCGACTGGCTGATTTTGGATCAGACTAACAAAGCTGGGCAATTCAGGCTGCAATTGACTTGACGACCCGCCACAAGAAATAATTAATCCACTACTTAAAACATAAGTAGAAATAAGTGCCAATTTACTTAAATGCTTCCGTGCCATGCGAAAAACCTGCTTAAAGTGCTCCATATTTTAAATTAGCAAAATTTAAGACAATAAGCTGTGCGCTGACTAGTGTTTTGAAAATCGCTTTTTTTTCGCCAGAAAAACTCACTGCAGTTTACTGAAAAGCTCTTTTGACTATTAAAATCTGCACATAACATGAGTTAATTCATACACTAATCTATTAATTATTTTTTTATTTACAAAATTTATGGCATGAATTTATTAGCGCTTTCCGCGTCATCTCTCCGAAGCAATAGTGCAGAATATCGACTGTCTCTACCTAAAACAGCGTCATGATATAAGTAATCAGAAAAGATAGTCGTTATAAAAGCATACGAATACCGAATCCTACAGCTTTTATCATCATCATCGTGCCCATCTGTTGATATAATTCCCATCAAAGGGTCGAAGAATAATATTTTATGTTTTGTTTTTGAAAAAATAAAAAATCGACAAACCCCATTTGAAACTACTTTTAATAAAGCCACGCTGACATCTGAATAACTACTCGAATCAAAAACATCTATAAAAGATGTAATTAGCCCTATTGAAACCACAACTCTCTTGTAGCCTTTATGAAATTCAGACGGGACTTCTGTTAAAGATTTTTCTTCCGTATACCACTGCTTATATGATAAAGCGCGATCAAAAAAATCTTTATTCGTTGCTATTTTCGATACCACTTTTTTGTATTTATCTACATCACAACCAGACGCTAACATAATGCCGCAAGTTGCTCCGCTGTCTTGAACCAAGACTTTATCTTTTGGATTATATCCAACAGACCAATAATTATTCAACGACTTTTCTCCTAAAGCATGAAAAAGTGAATAATTGCTATCCAACATTAATTTTTCAGGGTTAATTGAATCAGATCCAGATCTTAAATCATCCATAACAACTCTTTATTTATGCATTTAATGCAACAGATGCTTTCATTAAACATCATCATTAATAAATTTAAACCAATCATTAATAAATTTAAACCAATTATTAATAAAGAAGCCGAGCTATGAAATAGCTCGGCTTTTATCATCAGAAGTATCATCTGTTTTTCATAAATTCAGAATACCGATTCTGTTATTTACTTTTACACTACAAATCTGTTGGAACTACTACAGCTTCGCCAGCAACGTATTTTGGCGCAGCTGTTATTGTAGGTGCTGCTGCTGTGTTATATGAACTGTCATCGCCCACTGCTAAAGAATCAAATTCTGCAGTGTAGGTTGGATAATCATCTAAAATGTCACAGCTTTCTTGGTTTTCGGATTCTTCGGCACTCAAAGAAATATCTGTAGCCTTGACTAGGTAAGTACCTAAAATATAACCATCAACAAGATTATAAACAGAAGAATTCCCCATAGAACCGCGACCGTAGTAAGTCATCGTTTGATCGGCTGGCTCACTTTCATCATTTCTTAGATCAACTGTTCCTATTTCAATACCCGTAAATTCAATTGGGTCACCAAATTCTACCGTGTTATTACCTGAATCCTTCACAGCCGCATTACCCGACCCATCAACTGTTAGTGTATAAGTTTCGTTATTACTGTGGCGCGTCACGGTATATGTGCCAGCAACTGTAAACAAATCTTCCGGCCAAACACCATATTTATCAACGATACCATTAGTCGTACTTTCACCGATGCTATAACTAAAACCAAACCCCGACTCTAAATTAAATGCACTACCGTCAAGATTAAACAGCGCATAGCCATAAACTTTCTCGATAGGATCAGCTCTATCAAAACAAACATCAACCTCTGGATTGACTTGGTTATGCTGAATGAAATCACTATTAAAAATTACGTCTGCTTCATTACCGCGATCTCGAATTACTGCACCACCAGCACTACCATTAATAGCAGTCTTAGCGACAAGTTTAGAAGATAGCTCGCCAACACCATCATTAGTGACTTTAAATACGTGGTATGGCTCAGCTGCACTTGAATCAACATCAACAACCAAGTGCTGCTTGACACTAATATTGTCATTTGAGTTTTTATCTAGCTTGAAATATTCAAAGCGACCATATGGGTTGGCGTCACTGATGCTTTCATTGATTAAAAAACGCACTGTCACGTTAAAATTATCACCGCCTCTAGAGGTAGTCCACCAGAGATCTATCTGATAGCCACTAGCCAATTCCGTTACTTGAGAAATTACATCTTTATAACTGGTATTGTCTTCTTCAAAGCATTTTCCCTCATCGACTAATGAGCGATAAGGCAGAGCGCCAACATTGGCTTGCGGATTCGTTTGGCCAACAAAACACAATGCACCGTTAACTACTTTAAAAATTGCACCACCTGGGTGTTCATCAACACCTAAATTTGTAGTGGTGAAATTATCAAAGTCGGTACCAGCTCCTGGAAGCGGGTCTGCAACTGCCAGAGGTACTACTTGTGATAAAGCAGACTTAGCTGAGAAATTTTTACTGGGTGACGCTGTTTGCTGCTCTTGAATCAAGCTAACAAAACTCGGTAGTTCTAAATCATTGCTATTATCACTGCTGCTGCTACCGCCACAAGAAATGACTGATAGAGCAACTGCGCTATAAATAAAATTTCGAGCTGTGAACATTTGCAAGTCCTTTGCATGGTTTTCCTGCATAGAAGATAGTAAAAATACACGGTCATATTGTGCTTAACCGCACATATAATGCTATAGGTGGTATAAAAACCATAGAAACTTTAATTTATTGAAAAACAATAGACAGTTGACTATTACAACATAACTTAACGCTATCGACCTTCTTATTAATGCCTTTTAAAAAACGTATGTTTGACACTTTAGAAGAACTATCAAAAAGAACAGTGGCACATCTAGCAAAAAAAACACTTATATTTGAACAGTGTGTTTTTTTTAAATACCGTTCTGATTCAGGTGAAGTTAGTCCATTAAGTTTGTATGGAGGATTATGCACAATACTATCGTTAATTTGGATAAGAGAACAACACGACCTTCAATGCTTAAAACTTTTCGTTTCAGATCCAGAAAACATAACAGAATTATACGGACTTAATGCAGCCTACAGCAATTATTTTTTTAATTTTGAAATAAACAAAAAACATCACACCATGCTTTTCAAAAATGAATTTCTTGTTAAAAAAATATCAAACCTAGATATTTCTGAAATACCTTATACAAAAGAAGCAGAATCTAACGGTGGGCTACATAGTAAAATTTTCTTTTTTTTCCATGAAATTTCTGCTCCAGGAGACTATCTAGTAACGTATCGTTTTGGAGAAAACGAGAGTAGCACTAACCCAGGTCACGTTTTCAACATACATATAACTGAAGAGAAGATGATGTTATTTGACTCCAATATCGGTGAAATAACATTTGAAAAATTAAACCCTGGCTATCTAGCTTGTTTTTTTACGCATACGTACTTTTTTCATAACAAAAAATTTCTTAAACTTGGCAAAGGGCATTGTTCAATTTCAAGCTATAAAATTGTTGACATTTCTATTCCAATAGAAGCAGAAATGTGAGGCAGTGATGCTTATTTAAAACAAATACAACTCAATAAAATTTGAGGGTTCAGAAATTTAAACTTGTCCCGGACGCTGTAGGTTTGACGCGTGTTAACGAAATCAGAAATCTGGCGGTACACTCCAAAAGTGTCTGATTGCTCTGCTTATCAAACACGCAATATAAGGTTCGGCACTTCGGGAAACAGAGTATTTATTATATTCCTCGACCTTTAAGTTATAAAATCCCATAATTCTATCAGCCTTCCCCCCGACGTTGCACTCACCTGAAACACTTTACTTGCACCAGCTTGAGTTAGCGTATCAATCGAGTATTGAGGGTTGGCATTTTCCATGTCGCACTTGGTGACGATGCCAATAATTTCCCGATCGCCAAACATTGAGGCAAACTCTGGAGGAAAATGCGTGTCATCACGTGGTGCATCATGCACCAGGAAAAACACTTGATAATCCATTCCGGCAGTCATCAGCGCACTATAAAAACGTGGGTTTTCCAGATATTCACCGGGGGTGTCGAGCACTTCTTTCAAATAATCCATCGCCTGAGTTTTTCTATATTGCAGCGATTGGTTATGCATCGTTTGAATCAGGGTGGCTTTACCTACATAGAGAACAATCATTGGTAGGCTGTGCTTAGCAGTACACATAAGCTATCGAACAGCGCAAAGGTCATAAGCCTTAAAATTATTGACAAACAACATGCCGCTGGCTATTGAATACAGTTAATCGCGATCAACTATTTTACTCATGCCTCTAAAAAAACAAACACCTGAAGCACTACGTAAATCTGCTGAAAGAATGTTGAAAGATTCAAAAACCCAATTAACAGATACATTCAATCAGCATGATTTTATTAACAACCTACCTAGTTCATCTGAGTATAAAGAATTAAAGAATCACAAAGGAGTTTGCTTTGCATTATCAATTCTTTGGGTGAAAAAATTACATAACCTACCAGCACTTAAGCGCTTTATTTTAGATCCAAATAACGCAAAAAAGCTAATTAAATACAACCAAATTCTTAATGTTTTTTTTAATGATTTTGAACAAAAAAAGGGTATGGAAGGTACAATTCCAAGCTTTAAGCTTATTATCAAAACAATATCACGCGTAGAGATCTTTGGTGTACCTTTTACACAAAGAGCAGAAGTGGAATCTGAAAATGGAATGCATACTAAAATTTTCTATCTTTTTTATGCTATGTCTGCTCCAGGAGACTATTTATTAACATTGCGGTTTGGAAAAGACAAGAGCAACGTCGATCAGGGACATACTATCAACATAATAACCACTCAAAATCGAATGATATTGTTTGATCCTAACTACGGTGAAATCGCATTTGAAAATTTGAACCCCAGCTACGCAGCTTGTTTTTTTGCAACGCATTATTTTCACTTTGGAAACAAATATTTTTATATTTCAAGCTTTAAAATTATAAATCTTGAAAACAATAGGTTGAATCATACAGCTTCAGGTTCTGTAATAGAAACAGAAGTATGAAACATTAAGGATCATTTAAGATAAATAAATTAAGTTTAAGCTATAAAATCCCATAATTCTGTCAGCCCTTCCCCCGACGTTGCACTCACCTGAAACACTTTACTTGCACCAGCCTGAACTAGCGTATCAATCGAGTATTGAGGGTTGGCATTTTCCATATCGCACTTGGTGACGATGCCAATAATTTCCCGATCGCCAAACATTGAGGCAAACCCTGGAGGAAAATGCGTGTCATCACGCGATGCATCATGCACCAGGCAAATAACTTGATAATCCATTCCGGCAGTCATCAGCGCACTATAAAAACGTGGGTTTTCCAGATATTCACCGGGGGTGTCGAGCACTTCTTTCAAATAATCCATCGCCTGGGTTTTTCTATATTGCAGCGGTTGATTATGCATTGCTTGAATTAAGGTAGTTTTACCTGCCGATGTTGCGCCAATTAACATAAATTTTTTCATAGTACTTTTCACTTCGCATTTTTATGTATCATTTATATCTAGCAGATATAAGTTGGCCCACAGCATTTGCCATGGGCCAACTTAAAACTAACAACTTAAAGTTCGCTTGAAACCGATTCACTAATGCTTAAGATCGCGTCAGTTTACTCGGCGCAAAACCCATGCTCACTAATAATTCGAGCACCGCGGTTAAGCCTTCTTCAACACTCGATACATCACCAGATACAACCAGGCAGCCGGTAAATCTATCTAAAAAACCAACATTAACACCGGCCGCTTTGGTTGCAACATCTGCTGCAATAATCGAGGCTTCAGCTGGGGTAATTGTCATAATACCAATCGCATTAATATCATCACCATTTAAACCTAGCTTGGTATAAATATCTTTTTGCGGATGAGCAATCAGGTGCGCTAAAGTCACCTGTTTTCCAGGAACATATTCCTGTATCACTCGTTGCTTTTCTTGGTCCATTAAAACTCCGCATATTGCGCGTGTTGAATTACTTGCAGGTTGCTTCCCAGTTTGCTGGGTAAACTACATACATAAAGCGGGAGAAACCTGGTGAGCTGAACTGAATGTTTGAGCCTTTAGGAATCAGAATAATATCACCCGCATGGCCAATTACTTTACGGCCATCGATGATGATTTCCAAAGTACCTTCGATGATGTAATCAACTTCGTCGTAGTTCAAGGTCCAATCGAATGCACTTTCTTTCATTTCCATGATGCCAGCGCCAAGACGTGGGCTTTCATCCAGATCAAACAGATCGATCAGATATACATGGTCACCTGGCTTGCCTGTATCGAACTTTTGAGGGCGAACACTCTTACCACGAACGACTGAAACACCGCTTGGATCAACATGCTTGTCGAAATTACAGGCTGGCTTAGCGGCTGTTTTGCCAAGCTGCTCTGCTACAACCTTACGGATAACCTGTTCAAGTAGTTCAGGAGTCATTTCTGCCATGATGGTTACTCTCAATTTTGATCCAGACTTTTCTTTATGACCAAACAGTCAATTAGACAGTTTTGGTAGCAAGCTACCCTGCTTAATATCATCAGGCCCGAGTATTTCTGGACAAGGAAAATTATAATTTGCCGACAATTCAACTATTAAACATTGCAGTTACGGCAAAAGATGAATATCGACTATCTATTTAATCTTTTTCATTACTTCAGCGGTTAGCTGAGAAATGTGCTCTGATTTTTCAACACCAAAAGATTCACGTAGAATTCTCTTTATGTCGGATTTAATTTCCCCAGGGCATGGCTTATTCTCGACAAGCTTTTGCTCGACTGGTTTTTTCTGACCTGATTTTGCCGGTCTTGCATCAGAGCTTCGATTTAAATCTGATTCCCAGATAATTTTTAGGCCGGCTTTAGATGCGGCATCTCTTGCAGAAGGTGCAACCATAGCGCCCTTGGGGACAACTAAAGCGCCATCACGCAAGTATTCCTGGCAATTTCTATCGTTAATCAGAAGCTTACCCACTTAAATCTCTCCCAAGCAGCCTCAAAATATTGGCCGAATTATTGAACTTCGACATCATCAATGATGCCAATAATGCAGGCATCTATAGGCGCTTCATTTGGAAGTAAAGCTTTGCGTGCTGCGCCACCGCGAGCAATCAAAACAGTTTCACCGATACCTGCGCCAATAATATCGGCACAAACCATTGAACTGGATGAAACATCTTTTCCATGTTCAATAATTTCCACCACCATCAGTTTCTGACCACGCAAACCGTCGTGCTTGCGCGTTGCCCAGACATTGCCGGTTACCTTGCCAATTAACACTGATGCCTCTCCGAAATCATTTGCCGCAGACGCGGCCGAAAGTAAAACTAAATTATGCTTACGCTAATACTTTGCATTCTGCAGCATGTTGATATCTGTCATGACAACTTCTTGCTAACCTGTCGTTGAATCAAGATTTGATTGGTTTTACTTAAATCGGCGATGACCTTCAGTCGTCTTTGCTTGCTCACAGATCAAAATTCCCGCTTTACTGAACAAATACTCAGTGATCATGGATTATCATTGCACTATAAGTTGGTCTTAATATGTAGGTTCGGACTATTTGGACCTAACCAAATTTTATTGGAATGCCACTTCTATCTTTTGTGGCGAAAACAGAATAAATCATCAATTTCTGGAGCAATGTTTACATGTGGGATCTGCTGACCTCGGTTGCACTTCAGGTCGCTTTAGCGCTGATTCTTGATCGGGCATTTGGTGAACCATCACACCACCATCCGCTGGTTTTATTTGGCAAGTTAGCCAATCACCTTGAACGCTGGTTTCATCCCGGCGAAGCCGCTATGCCAAGCGCACAGAAAAAACAGGGGGTGATTGCACTGGTTTGTGCTGTGGCATTCCCAGTCATTATTGCCTTGTTATTAAGTAAGTTACCGCTGGTTGGCTGGTGGGTTGGCGTAATACTGTTATGGCTGGCAATTGGCGGCAATAGTCTGGCGCACCATGCCCGGCAAGTATCGACCGCACTGCATTATCAGAATTTACCGGCAGCGCGGGATAAAACCCAAATGATTGTTAGCCGTAATTGCGCCACGTTGGATGAAAACGGTGTAGTAAAAGCCACCACAGAATCGGTTCTAGAAAATGGCAGCGATGCTATTTTTGGCGCTATTTTTTGGTTTGTAATTGCTGGTGCGCCCGGGGTTGTGCTCTATCGGTTAGCCAACACATTAGATGCAATGTGGGGTTATCGAAATGATCGCTTTATTTGGTTTGGCTGGGCGGCTGCTCGCTTCGACGACCTAATCAATTATATTCCGGCGCGCTTAACTGCTTATACCTATGCAATTCAAGGCGAATGGAAAACTGCCCGCCAATGCTGGCAGCGCCAAGCACCTCAGTGGGATAGCCCAAATGCCGGTGTGGTAATGGCAGCCGGTGCTGGTGCATTGGAAATTCAGTTAGGTGGCCCTGCGGTTTATCATGGTGAAGTTCACCAACGGCCAGAATTAGGTTGTGGAAAGACTGCACAAGCTGAAGATATTGAACGTGCAATTGCCTTAATAGAAAAAGGGCCGTGGATCTGGGTGAGTAGTTTATTTGTGCTCACTCTGATGTTTAGCTGATTATATCTATTCAGCCTTCTATTCCCTACGACTCTATTTCCTACGGCCTTATGATAAATAAACAAAAAAACCTACAACATGGCGGTGGATTAATCGCCGCCGCTGAAAAATTTCAGATTCCGGTGACTGACTGGCTAGATTTATCCACTGGCGTTAATCCCGATTGCTACCCGGCTCAAAATATTTCATTTGAAGCTTGGAACCGCTTACCCCAAACAAATGATGGGCTAGAACAAGCTGCAGCTAATTATTATCAGTGCCAACATTTATTGCCGGTAGCCGGTAGTCAGGCTGCGATTATGGCGCTGCCACAACTTAGGTTGGCCAATATTAATCTGACGGTAAATTTATCATCGCCCCATGGCTTTGATTCACAAGGGCAAATAAAAATATTACTCCCTGAACTGGGTTATAAAGAACATTTTAAAGCTTGGTTTAATGCTGGATTTTCTATCGAGCTTTATCAGCAAACACCCACGCAACAGCAAATTGATGCCGCTGACGTGTTGTTGGTAATTAACCCCAATAACCCTGCTGGCTGGTGTTATTCAACCGAACAACTTATGGAATGGCACCAACAGCTAGCACAAAAAGGCGGCTGGTTGATTGTCGATGAAGCTTTTATCGACACCGCGCCAGATCAGAGCATTGCTGCACAAACCGGCCAACAAGGTTTGATCGTTTTACGCTCGCTGGGAAAATTCTTTGGCTTGGCCGGCGCCCGAGTTGGCTTTGTACTCGGTTGCCCTGGTTTATTAACTGCATTAGAAAGTTACCTTGGCCCATGGAGCATTAGCGGGCCAGCACGAGAAGTCGCCACACAAGCGTTATCTGACCAAAACTGGCAGCAACAAAACCGGCAAAAGCTCATCGCATTAGGCGAACAGTTGCAGCAATTACTGCAACAATATTTCAGCTGCGAAATTCACGGCCCGGATTTATTCAAAACCGTGGTGATTAATAATGCATCTGAGCTGCATTTAGCACTCTGCCAGCAAGGCATTCTTACTCGTTTAACCGACGAACAACATGCACTACGTTTTGGCTTACCGGCAAATATTGAACAATTCGACCGGCTGGCGAATGCGCTAAATCGGTTAGATATCTAACAGCACTTAAAACATATATTTTAAATACAGCTACAACATCATTCACAGCATCATTCACAGCATCATTCGATAGCAATAATTACTGGCTATTTTTAGTGATCAAAGTCTGAAAAAGCTAAAACTTTAAATTGGTTTGACCATCTCGATTGATACCTATCAGTAAGTCATCTTTATGCTTCGGTATGCTTAGATCATCGTAAAGATCGTCTAATTACTTACCTCCAGGAGCAGTGTTTTGGCAAGGCAACTTATCACTCAGGATCATGTGGAAAAGCTTGCAAGTGGAACGACTTTAAATATCGGTCCGGGCCAGATTTTAACCCCTGGTGCTCGCGATGCAGCCTCTGCAAAAAAAATCCATCTAGCATTTGGTGAGCACGAAGAACCTCTGCAAAAAAGCAGTAAAGAGAAATCGCCACATATTGGTTACCACAGCGAGGCAGCAGAAAATGCTGGCCCTGATTTTTATATGCCACCACTTAACTTGCAAGGCCGTGGCTGCCTAAAACGCTTGGGTACCAAACTCAAGGAAATGGGTTTTAAAAAGGCGCTGTTGGTTACCGATAAAGTACTTCGCACTACCGGCTTGGTTGATAAAGTCACGGGCATGCTGGAATACGGTTATGGGATTGACACCATTATCTATGATGGCACCCAGCCGAACCCGACCACTACCAATGTTTATGACGGCGTTAAGTTACTGCAAAAACATGAATGTGACTTAGTCATTTCATTAGGTGGCGGCTCACCGCATGACTGCGCCAAAGCGATTGCATTAATTGCAACTAACGGTGGTCGTGTTTGCAACTTTGAAGGTATGGATAAGGTTCGCAAAGCAGCAATGCCACTGGCGGCAATTAACACTACTGCTGGCACTGCATCAGAAATGACGCGCTTTTGTATCATCACCAACCCAAAGAACCATGTAAAAATGGCTTTGGTTGATCATCATGTCACACCGATGATTTCGGTAAATGACCCTGAATTAATGACCGGCATGCCAAAAGGTTTAACCGCCGCTACCGGCATGGATGCATTAACTCATGCCATGGAAGCTTATGTTTCTACCCAGGCAACCCCGATTACCGATGCTTGCGCCAGTAAAGCGATTGAGCTGATTGTAAATTATCTGCCCAGAGCGGTAGATAATGGCGAAGACATGGAAGCTCGCGAAATGATGGCCTATGCCGAATTTTTGGCTGGCATGGCATTTAATAATGCAGGCCTTGGTTTGGTACACGCCATGGCACATCAGTTAGGTGGCTTTTACGATTTACCACACGGCGTTTGTAATGCGGTGCTGCTACCCCATGTGTCTGCTTATAATATGCCGGTGATTGAAGATCGGTTAGCAGCAATTGGCCGCCATAAAGGCATTGTTGCCGATACGGATTTAAACAATCCTCGCCAATGCGCAATTAAAACCATTGAAAGTATTGTTCGTTTGAACATGCAAGTGGGTATTCCTGCCAATTTAAGTGAATTGGGCGTACTGGAAAAAGATCTCGCCGAAATGGCTGCTAATGCAATTAAAGATTCTTGTATCTCAACCAACCCTCGGGAAGTTGACCAGCAAGCAATTGAAAGAATTTTTAAAGCCGCGCTTTGATGCTTTAAATCTTTACAAGGCCTCGACTTATGTCGGGGCTTTTTTATAGGTGAAATAATAGTGGAGTAGCAGGGTGGATAAATAAACACTCCGCATCCTGAGACACCTAATTCTATGTTACGTAAGTTGCACGGAGCAGCTGTAGGCGCGACCTGCAACGTTCGGTGCGTTCAACAAATACCGGGCAAACAAATAGGTCGGTTACCACCTTATAAATTCAAACATCAACCGTTGGAATAAATTGCACCATGGTCAAGTTGCAGGTCGCGCTTAGCGCTCCGTGCAACCTACGGAGTATTCACCAAATACCAGACAGCAATTATTTATCTCATAAAATCAAAAAAAAACGCCCCACCAATCCATGGCAGAGCGTTTTAGTTACTTAAAAAACTCGGAGAACGAATTTTTTAGCACATGTAAATTACATGGCTTTTTTGTAAATCTCACACACTTCTTCGTGGGTAGGCTGCTTAGGGTTAGTGAAGCCACAAGCATCTTTCAAGGCATTGTCTGCCAAAGTGGCAAAGTCTTCTTCCTTAGCCCCCAATTCTGCCAAGCCTGCAGGAATTCCAATATCAGCACTTAATTTACGAATAGCGACCAATGCGGCTTTCGCGCCTTCGTCGTCAGACATCCCCATAACATTAATGCCCATTGCGCGTGCGACATCTTTCAGGCGAGCAGCAGAAACCTGCGCGTTATATTCCTGAACATGTGGCAACAGAATTGCGTTACAAACCCCATGCGGCAAGTCGTAGAAGCCACCCAACTGGTGCGCCATCGCATGTACATAACCCAAGCTTGCGTTGTTGAATGCCATGCCCGCTAATAGCTGTGCGTAGGCCATTTTTTCACGGGCTTGCATGTTGTCGCCATCGGCAACCGCTGCGCGTAAATACTTTTCGACCAATTCAATCGCCATTAATGCGCTGGCGTCAGTCACTGGTGTGGCGATAATTGAAACATAAGCTTCAACCGCGTGAGTCAGTGCATCCATACCGGTCGCCGCAGTCAGGCTTTTTGGCATATCTTTCATTAATGCAGGATCATTGACTGATAAAATTGGCGTAGTGTTTTTATCTACGATCGCCATTTTTACGTGACGCTCTTCATCAGTAATAATGCAGAAACGAGTAATTTCTGATGCGGTACCTGCAGTGGTATTAATCGCTACTAGCGGCATTTGCGGCTTGGCAGACTGGTCAACACCTTCATAATCTTTAATGCTGCCGCCATTTGCTGCAACTAACGCAATACCTTTGGCGCAATCGTGTGGAGATCCACCGCCTAAAGAAATAATAAAATCACAATCAGATGCCTTTAGCATTTCCAAGCCAGCATCTACATTACCTACGGTTGGGTTTGGCTGAGTACCGTCAAATACCAAACTCGTAATATCTGCAGCGCCGAGATCTTCTACAACCTTGCTTACCAGACCGATTTCCACTAATGGCTTGTCGGTAACGATCAATGCTTTGGAGAAACCCAGACTTTTAATATCGGCTACTGCCTCTTTTAGACATCCTTCACCCATCAAATTAACAGCAGGCATGAAAAACTTATAAGCAGCCATAATTATTCACCTATCAAATAGTTAAAATATAAAATTAATAACGTGACAAAATTTCCTGATATAGAAACTACTCCGAATCAGAATTTCGCTTTTGACCTATGTCATCGGAGGTAGCGAACTCATATCAAACTAAGCAACAATGACTGACAAATCGGTATTACCACTTTAATTACTTGAATTTAATAAATAAACTAGCAGTTAAGGCTGTTTTTAATTGGTATAACCATTTGAAAATAAAGTCTTTTGTTTTTTCGAATACGAACTAGCAAAGCTCATTTTTTATAAGTGAACATGAGAAATTTAAGCAGGGGTTGGCCATTTTCTTGATTGGTTTGCTGAATATACAACGGATAAAAGACGGAGTATTAAAAGTATCTTTAATGGTTTTGTGGCGGCAGCAGATGAATATTTAAGCTCAAGCGCAACAAGCTGAAATGGTTTTTTGATATTCGGGTATGAGAAATGGCGAGGAAGTCACAGTCTTCCAACACTCATATTTTTTTATTTGCCCACGTAGGTTGCACGGAGCAGCCGTAAGCGCGACCTGCAACGTTCGGTGCGTTCAACAAATACCGGGCAAACAATAGGTCAGTTACCACTCGATAAATTCAAACATCAACCGTTGGAATAAATTGCACCATGGTCCAGCGACATACATTACGTCCTTGTAAATAACCGCACCAGCATCCTGCTTCTTTGCGGAATACATTACGTCCTTGTAAATAAAAACCGGTGGCTTACGAATAAGCCACCGGTTTTTATCAAACGAATTTTTTACAACAAAGTGTTAAAGAATTCATCCGTTGGCGATGGGATAACCGCCTTATGAATTAACAGACCATTTTCTTGGCCGATTGCTGCACCGGCATCAACTGCTGCCTGAACTGCCGAAACATCACCAGTAATGGTGTAGAAAGACTTTCCACCGATGGCCATGGCCAACCGCAGTTCAATAATTTCTACATCAGCTGCTTTTGCTGAAGCATCACAAGCTAATACTGAAGTCGCTACGCTAAAAAATTCCAGCACGCCAACTGCATTAGGTTTGGTTGGCGGTGTCATACCGCGTAAGCCGTTTAATACCTGAGGATGAACATTAGGAATTAACAACTGATCGACAATATGGTGCCCACCTATAGCAACACCTGCCTCCAAAGAAGCCTGAACCGCAGCAACATCACCTGATACCAGAGAAATGTACTTACCTGGGCAAATCGTTTTTGCTTCTTCTAGGCGAACTTCTGCCGCTTTGGTCATAGTATCTGCTGATTCCATGCCCTTGGCGATGCTATTAAATTCGATCATAGCTAAGGATTTCATACTATTTCCTATGCCTCCGCGGAAATACGAACTGCACCATTTTCAATGGCGGTCACACGTCCACTAATACTTGCATGAACCGGTGCACCCAGCTTTTCTGCGGGTACCTGTCCAATCATTTGACCTTCAGTAACCTGATCACCGACAGCGACAACAGCTTGGCATGGCGCACCAATATGCTGACTCAGTGAAATTTCTACCGACTGACTATACAGCGGCAGATAATCGGCCAATTTCTGATGGTAATAAGGACTTAAACCGATACGTGCAATTAAACGCTCTGGTGGGATTTTCTTAAAATCACGACCTTCACGACCGGTTATTGGCTTGTCTGTTTCTGGCGCTTGATAACGAATACCCTTTTTGCGTAATTCGTCAGCAATAATCAGATTGACCTGACGAGGTGAAATATCCATAGGACATGCCGTCAGCTCACAAATGCCGCAAGCACAGCACAATAAAGCTTCCTGATGTTCCTGGGTATACTCCTCAACTCGGCCTAATACCCGCATCATTTTATGTGGATGCAGATCATGGCCAATCTGGAAACGCGGGCACTGCTCAGTACAAAAACCGCACTGGATACATGCCGACAAGGTTTCTTTAAGAATACGTTGTGGCGTTCTTTCGCTACGCAAAACCAAATAATGATCACGCGGTAGAACGATCAAACCACCGTCAGCTTTGGTGACGGTTAACTCTGCTAGCTGGTCTTTATAGAGAATCGGTCCCATCATAGGGCCGCCGCGAATCACCGCGTAATCTTCCAGTTTTGAGCCGCCTGCTGCTTCAATACATTCAGCCAGCGTCATACCTAAAGGTGCTTCAATCAGCCGAGGCTGTTTAACTTCACCAACCACTGTAATAATTTTACGAGTAACTGATTTTCCCTGGCTAGCACGGAACACATTGATTAATGTACCGACATTGGAAACCACACAGCCCACTTGCAACGGAATACCTGCAGGCGGAACGGTTCTTCCAGTGACGTCATAAACCATGGTTTGTTCATCGCCCGCTGGATAATAATTATCCATACCGAAAATCTCTACATCGGCATTTAATCGAGCGATCGATTCTTCAAGAACCGCAATTTCAGTTTTATATTTTGCCTTCAGTGCTACAACCGCTTTAGAAGCCTGTACTTGCTGCTTTGCCAGCAATACACCAGCAATCATCTCATCAGCATTCTGGCGCATTAGAAACTTGTCAGTTTCCAATAGCGGCTCACATTCTGCTGCATTGACGATCAAATACTCGGCTTTAGCGTTGAGTTTGACATGAGTAGGAAAGCCTGCACCGCCGGCACCGACAACACCTGCATCCCTGACTTGCTCAATCAGATTCATCTGCCCTGACCCAATTCTCAATTTATTAGCGCAAGGGTCTCCCTCACCAGACTTACCGGCAATGGAATAGATCAACTAATTAGGCATGAGAGAATTATCACAGGGGTGAGATTGATGCCGGTCAAGGGAAAGTACGCCGCGAAAGATTCATTTCAAATAAACTAATCGCGGCATTTTATTTGTAAGGTTATTTTTTTGGTTTGAGATTTTTGTAGGCATGATATTTTTCACTACTGCCATGACATTTGTCAGCTGGATATTTTTGTGCATTTTTAATGATTTTTTTATCCAATGCTGCAGATAATTCAATACCGGTAACATCTGATAATAAAAGAAGATACGCGAGAACGTCTGCCATTTCATCGGCTATCGCTTCTCGTTTTTCTGGCTCTAGCAAGGTCTGTTCTACTTGTGCATCATTTAACCACAATAATTCTTGCTGTAGTTCACCAGCTTCAATCGCCAATGCTGCAGTTAAGTTTTTCGGCGTATGGAATTGCCGCCAATCTCGATCGTCTCGAAATTCGGTCAATTGCTGCTGTAGTCGTTTTAAATCATGCTGATGACTGCTCACTTCTGTACTCCGTTAGCAACTTGAGAGGTCAGCATTATAGGGCCATAAACAGCTCTTGCGGCGCTTTTGCTGTTATCGGCATCGGTCATAATGGCAATAGCATCCAGCGATTTTGGCTGTTCGCCCCACACTTTTTGCCAGTCTTGCATTAAATTTCGCCGCACCTCGATCCACTCACCTTTAGGCGAGTCATTGCCACTAGCAGCAATCATGACTGCGCGTGAGGTAAACGGGTTTATCCATTGGCTGCCAGTGGGTTGCTTGGCAGAAAATACATAGTTGATAACCTTGGTGCCAAAAATTCCAAACAGCCCTTTTTTAATCACATAGACCCTGGCAACAAAATCATCTCCAGCTTTAACGCGCTCATCATCAACCTGTGGAAATTTATCGGCCTTCCAACGCCAGACCAACCATGGCGTTTTACGAATATTGAGCGATCTTTCCAGCCCATAGCCGCCGGCACCATGTTTGGTATTGGCCATTAACATCGATTGCTGATCTTCTTGACGGGCAATATATCGGGTGCCCTCAACAAATTCATGAACTTCCCAATTTTGCATTTGCATCGGATCTAACAGGACTTCGGCAGTAGCGCTAACACTTAGCAAACTCCAACAAAGCCCTAATGCACAAGCTGATATTTTTAAGGTATACCGCAGATTCATATTGCTGCCTTTATATGTTGCAGATTAACTAAACAACCAACCGATTGAATACCAAGACAGCATCACACCTTGAAGCGGCTTGAGTATAGAATAGATTCTTTTCTGACCACCGTCTGGAGCGACCTTGAATAGCTGTCCATTATGCCATTGTACAGAATCTTCGCTGTTTCATACCGACCTTCATCCCGGCCCATTGCCCGAGCAACTCAGAGAATATCTTCACTGCTCACAATGCAGCTTAATATTTGTACCTAGTAAATTTCATCTAAATAGTCAGCAAGAAAAAGCTCTCTATGATTTGCATCAAAACGACCCTTTCGACCTAGGGTATCGTAAATTTCTTTCTCGGCTATCAGATCCTTTGCTAGCCCAGCTAGAACCCAATTCTAAGGGTCTTGAGTTTGGTTGCGGCCCCGGGCCTGCATTGGCCAAAATGCTTGAACAAGCTGGGCATAATATTTCGTTATATGATTTATATTATTTTCCGGACAGCCAACTAGTCGACCCGTTACAACAGCAGTACCGATTTATTACCGCAACAGAAGTGATTGAACATCTGGCACAACCGGAGCAGGTTGTTAAACAATTATGGTCATTATTAGAAGCTGGCGGCCAACTAGCCTTAATGACCAAGCTAGCAACAGATCAGCAAGCCTTTAGCCGCTGGCATTACATTCTTGACCCGACTCATATTTGTTTTTACAGCAGAGAGACTTTTGAATGGCTGGCAAAAAAATTGGGGGCTGGGTTAGAAATTATTGGCAATGATGTCGTTATTCTACGCAAGCCTTAAAAATAAACTTAGTAATATCATAAATATCATTGGGAATTAATAAATGCGTATCGAGCCAACTTTTTACAAAGAAAAACTCGCTCCTGAAAATCAAAAGTCACTATATTCTGCTCCCAGCAGTCTCAATAGCGCTCAACCTCAGTTGGAAGGTCTTTTTACCGCCAAACTTTTGCTTATATTATGTTGGGCATTCCCGCTTGCCGTTGCGGCTTTGCTTTTTAAGGGTTACCCACTGACAGAGCGACTACCTGAACTCTATCTATATTCACTCGTTATTATTTCTTCAGTAATATTCTTTTCACTATTAGGCATTATATTTCAAAAACTAAACCGACGCGTCTGGCTGTGGATGCTTATATCAATCGGCATTCCTTTTGCTGGTTACACTATATCTTTTATATGTGCATTACTTTTAAAACCGTTAGCACAGAAAAAATCTTAATAACAAAGAAGCTTTTAAATAGTTAACTAACCAACTTGATACAACGCTGAAAATCATCAGCAAAAGTGTAGTCATTCTGACTAAAAATTGTTAAATATACTCAAAAAAGGCTAATATTTCTGATAAGTTAAACTAGAGGTATAAACCGCCATGAATAAACCCATGCGTATCGAGCCTTCTATTTTCAATACTTCACCAGCCATTTTAAATAGCATTTCTCCAGCCAGCCTTATTAACCAACAGCAGCAACCTCATATAGAAGGTTTGTTGTTAGGAAGAGTTTTATTAACATTAATTTTATTGTTAATAGTTGCCATGCCAGCGCTTGTTGTTTTTGATACTTCAGTTATCGAAAAATTTCCCAGAATCTATCTTATGATCTTGTTTGGATTCTCTGTTATCTCTTACTATGTTGTGCTGGCAATTATTATCCACAAGCTTAATAGACGGGTGTGGCTTTGGATGCTGGTTTCAATCACCAATCCTATCTTAGCGCTTAGCGTCAGCTATTTTTCTGCATTATTATTGAAACCGATTCAGAAATAAAAAAGGCGAGAAAATTCTCGCCTTTTTTAAAGTCACAATAAAAAATCACAAGCTACTATTTAGCGGCATATTTCTAGAATAGAAAATTTCGAGCATTTCATGCCTTAACAGTTGGCGAATTCGATCGCGCTGCTTAGGCGTGAATTCATCAGCGCCACTACCAAATAAATAATTGTTTAAATCAAATTCATTTAACAACATTTTGGTATGAAAGATATTTTCTTGGAAAACATTTACATCTATCATTTGATATTTATCGCGGGTATCTTCAGCAATAAAGTTCTGAATTGAATTTATTTCATGGTCGATATAATGCTTGTTCCCTTCGACATCTCGAGTAAAGCCACGTACTCGATAATCGGTGGTTACGATATCTGAATCAAAGGAATGAATTAAATAATTCAATGCCTTCAAGGGCGAAATAACACCACAAGTAGATACATCAATATCGGCACGGAAAGTACAAATACCATTATCAGGGTGGGTTTCTGGATAGGTATGAACCGTAATATGTGATTTATCCAAGTGCGCAACAACAGAGTCAGGCAACGGGCCTGGCTTTTCATCGGCAAATGGTTTGGCATCAACTGGCCCTTCAGAAATCAGCATAGTAACGCTGGCACCTTGGGGCTCGTAATCTTGGCGAGCAATATTTAAAACATTGGCACCGATAATATCGGTTACTTCGGTCAATATCTGGGTTAATCGCTCAGCATTATAGACTTCATCAATATACTCGATGTATTCCTGTCGATGGGCACGAGATTGTGCATAACAGATATCGTAAATATTAAAGCTGAGACTTTTAGTTAGGTTATTAAAACCCAGCAGCTGCACTTTTTTACCGCTTGCCAAGGCTACTTCTCCTGCCCAAAACTCTGGTGCTTGAGCCGGGCAACATGTTTGAATTTGACAATAAAATTAGTGAGTTCCTGCAGTCAGACTGGGCACCATCCAACGCACTGACAGGCATGGCGCGAATCTTATCACCGGCCTTGCAAAAAATCGCGTTTTTTTACTGCCAGTGATCAGCTACCCAATCAAGCTAGATCTTGCTGATGAATTTCATAGCTATGACTGATTTCCACGCCTGCATCATTAAACATGATCGAAGCGGAACAATATTTTTCAGCACTCAGGGCCACCGCTCTTTTAACCAGCGCTTCTTTCAAATTGCGGCCGGTTACTTTGAAATGGCAATGAATTTTAGTAAAAACCGCCGGCACTGCATCAGCACGCTCCGCTTGCAACTCTACCTCACAGCCAGTGACATCTTGACGAGACTTGTTGAGCATTGCTTTAACATCAAATGAGGTGCAGCCTCCCATGCCCATCAGCATCATTTCCATCGGCCGCGGACCTTTGTTTTCTCCGCCAGCTGCTGGCGGGCCATCCATTAACACTTGGTGTCCGCTACCGGATGTTGCGGTAAAGGTCATATTCCCAGACCAATCGACTTTTACATTCATAGATCTACCTCTGATTACAGCAAGTTGCTTCCAGTTTGTTATTGAAAACCTATCTCTGGAATAGGCTCGCAATGTAACATATACCCCGTTCAGCTCAAGATGCAGGGTTATACCCGAGCCATTAAGTTTAATCTCAAGATAAATATCACAGATAAATTATTTATTAAAAAACATTCACCAACAAAACAATCTGTCGTATTTATAGTTTATAGGTATTCACGCGCGTTTAAGCATGAATACAGACCCTTTATTAGCTAAAAATGTTTTTTATAAATCAACTCACAGCCTACCGCAACTTTATCCATCATATTAAGTCCAACCTGCTGCTATTTGTTGTAAAGTAGTCAGGCGTTAAAATTATCAGTACTACCCTCTTAATCCGATTAATCATTGTGTGACCAATAGCCAAAGATTGACGATCAATCAGCAGCTTAGTCAGCTCTGCTCTACGCTTTGGTAGAAGGAATTTTCAGGCACTTTAGGACTCAGATATGCTTTTTCAACCCCCTGCACCAGATGAAACAATCGAGAAGTTCCTAAAGAACTGTCATCGAAAGCAATACCCGCCAAAGACTACGATTATTTGTGCTGGAGACGAACCCGATACGCTTTACTACATCATTCGCGGTTCAGTTTCGGTAATGATGGAAGAAAACGATGGCCGAGAAATTATTCTCACCTATTTAAGCCAAGGTAACTTTTTTGGTGAAATGGGTTTCTTTGAAAGCTCAGATGGCCGAAGCGCTTGGATCAAAGCCCGAACAGAGTGTTTAGTGGCTGAGATTAGCTATACCCGGTTTCGCCAGTTAGTAAACGAAGATCCCTCTATTTTGTTCCGCTTATCATCACAAATGGCATTGCGCTTAAAGAAAACCAGTCAGAAAGTTTCTGATCTAGCCTTTGTTGATGTCACCGGTCGTGTTGCAGCAACCTTAATGGAGCTTTGCAAAGAGCCCGATGCCATGACACATCCCGAAGGCATGCAAATCAAAGTCACTCGCCAGGAACTAGGTCGTATTGTGGGTTGTTCTCGCGAAATGGTTGGTCGAGTGATTCGAGAACTGGAAGACCGGGGCCTAATTACTGCCAAGGGAAAAACCATGGTGGTTTACGGGACTCGCTAAACCATTGATTTTAGCAAGCCTTCAATGATTGTCGGCTTGCTTCCCCATTAAAGATGCGCCACAACATCTACATTACAGGTCTACCTGACCAACCTTTCTGTTTGTTCCGTGCTGTAACAACATGCTCCTTATATCTGCCAGACATACTAGTGTTTTCGCTACCCCCCCTCAGATTCGACACGTAGCATGGTTCACAAAGCACGGAAAGCTTTTCAACTGCCACAGCAAAAACCATAACAATAAAGCTCTGCCTCAATATAGAGGTGGGTTGTAGCCTGGGGGGGCGCAACTTATGAAATCAGTTGTACGTTATTCTTTATCTTCTATTGCCGGTGCTATTTCACTGGTCCTGTTACAAACTCAAGTTGCCCATGCCGCAGGTATCGCCACACCATCAATGAGCGTTAGTGCGCTAGGTACTGCCAACTCAAACGCCGCAGCAATTCATGACCCAAGTGCGCAATATGCTAACCCTGCCAGTTTAACCCGTTTCACAGGCTTGCAAGTTGCCGGTGCAATGTTGGTGGCAGATGCCAGCATCGATTTTGAGAATGATGGCTCAACTACTGTTTATAACCATGATCAGGGCGGCACACCTATTGAGGGTGGCGATGCGGGAGACCCAGTAAAACCAACACCGATTCCGCAGACCTATGTCAGTTATCAATTTAGTGATGATCTATTTTTCGGTTTGGCTATAGATGCACCCTACGCCATTCAAGGTGATTTCAACGATAACTGGATTGGCCGATATGACGGTACCGAATCTCAAATTGCAGCACTGAATTTTAACCCTTCTATTGCTTGGAAATTTAACCGCCAGCTTTCTTTTGGTTTTGGTGCCACTGCTGAAGTGATGTCAGTTAAAATGACTCGCGCCACTGATTTAATCGCCGGTGTTACTGGCACGGTAAATACAGCAGGTCGGGATTTAAAAGCAATCTTCGCTAACCGAATTTCTGAAAGCACCAGCTGCGCATTATCAAACGATTTTAATCCTTTGGCATTAAATAATGAAGGTTTCACGTTTGATGCAGCATGTGCAAATTCAGGTGCAAAAGATCAACTGGGATTTGCAATCAATGCGATAGATGGTTTGACCTCCAAGGTTAATGACGCTCTGTCACCCTTAGTTGAAACCAATAACTATGAAAATGATAGTCGGCTAGATATCGAAGGTATCGATGTCGCCTTTGGTTTCAATATGGGCATGATGTATGAGCCATGGATCGGACAACGTTTTGGTCTAAGTTATCGTTCAAAAATTGTTCATGAATTAACGGTAGAAACCGACTGGACTGTTAACGAAAAAGCCCATCAAAAAGCTCTCGAAGACAAAGACGGTGTTTTTCTAGGAAATGATGCAGTTAACCTTGTAGTAAACGGGTTACAAGTGGCAGAAATTGTTAACACACTCCTTTCTGATCAACTATTTACTGACGGTGAAGCTGATTTAGAATTTACCACGCCTGCCGTTGCATCCTTTCATACTTATCATCAATTAAATGATCGCTTATCATTAATGTCTGACTTAACCTGGACACAATGGTCTGCGGTACAAAATCTGCAAATCAATTTTGATAATCAACTTAAAGATGGTGTTGCCGTACTTGCATTTGAAGATGTATGGCGTTTTTCCCTAGGTGGCGAATTTCAATATACGCCTCGCTTAAGCCTCAGAGCAGGCTATGCCATCGACCAGTCACCTTCGCCCAAAGGAAAGCGCAACCCAGGCTTACCCGATTCAGATCGCCAGGTTTTCTCTTTCGGTGCTAATTACATGCTCGGTAAAAACGAAACCATCGACTTTGGCTTCTCATGGATCGCTTTTGAAGATTCTCGAGTTGATTACAACGACTATGGTGGAAATGACTTACCTGCACCAGTATTGGCTGTATCGGATATCGTAGCAGACCTAGGTCTTGACGTAAGTGATTACCAAGGCGTTGGTCTTGTTCCTACTACGACTACTAACAACCACACCACGAGCGGCACATTTAAGTCCACCGCCTACTTGGTAGGCATTCAATATAACCGCCGATTCTAATCTCCGGTTTATGGGGCTGACCGGCTGATTCCCCCCTTTTCATTTGCTGGCTTGCTGAAGGAATAGCAAGCTAGCGATCTCCGGTTCAGCCCCTCCATTTTCACTTCTAGCGATCTCTTACAGCGTTGGCTTCAATGATCCATCCCGCCTTTTTTACTCTTTTATATTCAAAGTAAAACTCTGCTTTTAATTTATTAGCTAGGCACTATGTCGACTAGTTCCTTTTTCTTTACCGTAGATCTGAACATTTCGCGACCCAATTCCCTTTAAGCACCTAAAAAAACCGTTCGCAGGTAATAAATGAGAACCAATTCAAATATTAGTTTTCATTTATATCCGATCTTAACTGGGTCATTTACTTATATATCAATTCGATAATTTCATGAAAGGATTCAGGAATTTTCATCACTGAGGTGCTCAATGAAAAAACTTAACTCTGGATTTACTCTGATTGAAATTATGATCATGATGGCTGCCCTTGGAATTTTAACGGCATTAGCACTTCCCCTATATAAAGAGCATATCCAACGTGCTCAATTTACAGAAATACTTGGTGGAATTGCCGAAAGACAAGGTGAAATAGAAGAATTTGCTGCTATGAAACTGCGCTTCCCAACAAATGCTGAAAAAAGATATTGGGATCCAATCACAATTCAAGGAAGCACTGGGCTTATTTACACTAGCTTGGCAGGAAATGAATATATTGGTCGGTATCATAGCTATCAAATTAGTGCTTGGTTGCAACTTGGAAACCACACTGAATATGTTAATTATATTGCAAAAATGGATAACCAAGAACACCCTGGGGCAGTTTCTTGGTCATGTGAATCCAATGCAAAAAAGAACGGCGATAAAGTTAAGCCACTATATGCTCCAGCTGGCTGCAGATAAGCCAATTATTTAAAAGCATCTCTTCTATAAAAACGCATCAACAACCGAGCCTACAATTTTTTGTAGGCTTTTTTCCATGGTAGCCACTTTACTAATAAAAAATTCCCAACAAAGATAAATGATAACTAATTCAACCATTAGTTATCATTTTTATACGATCTTAAATGACTTGTTGACCTGTACGTCAATTCAACAACCTCATTAAATAATCCAAGAATTTTTACCGCCCTACATTGTTTGAAATTTAAAAACCATATAAGAAACAGATCGGAACAATCAGAGTTGAAACAAAAGTGCATATCGTTGGCTCTGGAGAGTATCGAGTTGATGTCATCCATCAGTCAAAGGCAAGAGGAAACTATATATTTTATTACACTGCAAAAGCAGGAAGCCGTAAACTCTCAGGCCACACAGAATGGCATTGTAAGTCATCATATATCAACAGGAGGTTTATCTCTGGTTCAAATTAGCACCAGTTAATTATTATTAAAGAATATGCACCACAAAATTGCACTAGGCACTATGACCTAAAGTCTTTTTTATTGATTACCCTGAAAATCCGTAGTCAGTCCCATAAACGCTTATAGGTTCTTACCCAAGTTTATTATTTAAATAATCTAACCGTTCAGGCGTTCCCACGTCTAGCCAAAAATCAGTTTGTTTTTCTCCTGTCACTTTTTCTTGCAGCATAAAGTTACGAAGAATCGGTGCTAAAGGAAACTTCCCTGCACTCTGATCTAAAAAAATACTTGGGTCTAATATAGAGCAACCTGAAAAGGTTAAGCCTGCAGCTTGTTGCGGTTGGTTTCTGTCATAAACCCAACCAGCTTCAAGAATAAAATCTCCCTGAGGGTTGTGTGTCGGGTTATCTACCAAAAACAAATGCGCCAATGAACCAGCAGGTAGTGCTGTTAGCTTTTGATAATCTAGCTCACTAAACACATCACCATTTACCAGGGCGAATGGTTCAGCCTCACCTTTATTATTTTTTAATAATGGCAAAGCCTGAAAAATACCACCGCCTGTCTCAAGCGCTTG
The DNA here is from genome assembly GCF_003097315.1 of Pelagibaculum spongiae. Lineage (NCBI taxonomy): Bacteria > Pseudomonadati > Pseudomonadota > Gammaproteobacteria > Oceanospirillales > Pelagibaculum > Pelagibaculum spongiae. The sequence goes on along the minus strand of NZ_QDDL01000006.1, from coordinate 194,085 downwards.
AACTTCGTGAGAATAAACAATCTGCAAACCAAACTGATTACCATCGCCTAAATAATCTTCTATTTTCTGGCCGAGCCAGGCTAAATTAATCACCACTTTTTTAAAGCCAGCAGCTGCTAACTTCTGTAGATGATGTTCAATTAATGGTTTATCGCCTGCCTGTAATAACGGCTTAGGCGTATGGTCCGTTAACGGGCGCATTCGCTCACCACGGCCTGCCGCCAGCAACATTGCAGTAGTGATTGGCCGAAGAGGTTGATCAGCTGGTTTTTTCATGATTAATTTACTGTGCCGAAATTAAAGGTTTCATTACCCGTTGCTGTAAAAATTCACCGAGCTTTTCAAATTCAGGGTAAAGCTGACAAACTTCTATCGCATAACCAAGAGTTCTTGGAATGTCGGCCATATAACCCGGCTTGCCATCTCGATGATTCAATCGAGCAAAGATACCCGCCGCTTTAAAATGGCGCTGCATGCCGATTAAATCAAAATCTCGAATTAATTGCTTTTGCTCTGGTAATTCAAGGCCCGCCGACTTTGCTTGCTGCGCCCAATGTTCGAGCCATTGCAACTGCTGCTGTCGCGGCCAAGCGATATAACAATCTTTTAATAATGAAACCACGTCGTAAGTCACTGGACCAAACACGGCATCTTGAAAATCAATCATGCCGATATTCTGGTTTGGCAATAGCATCAGGTTGCGGCTGTGGTAATCACGATGCACTGTGACTTGCAATTGTTGTTGTGCGCTTTCACTCAGCAGATGAAAAGTATCATCTAATAGCTGTGCTTCATCTGAAGATAATTGCAGCTGTAAGTGCTCACCTATCAGCCAGTCTTTCAGCAACATTTGCTCACGCATTAACAGTGCATCGTCATAGCGGGGCAATTGGCTAGTATTCGATAATTTCTGCACCGCAACTAGGTCAGTTAACGCCTGTTGATAATATTGGCTAGCTGCTTTTTTATCATCCAGCAGTGGCCGCAATAACTGGTCACCAAAGTCTTCTAGACACATAAATCCCAGTTCAAAGTCCACTGCTAATACTTCTGGGGTGTGAATTCCTTGGCTATGCCAATATCGGGCAATCGCAACGAATGAGTGGCAATCTTCCTGCGGCGGCGGTGCATCAACCACAATCAGTGGCTTGCCTTGCAGTTCAAATCGGAAATATCGACGGAAGCTGGCGTCGCCGCTAACAGTGGTAAGCTGCGGAGGCTGAATATTAAAATGTTCGCCAATCCAATGGGATAATTGTTGCTGTCGTTGATCCATGAGTCTCTTTACTAGCGTTCAATGCTATAGGCTTTCGATATGATATATCAGGGTACTGGAGCTTTGGTTGCTTTTGCTGCTTTTGCTCACTTCAACATCTAAACAAATACACATATAAATGTACAAAAGTGATCATGAGCAGACCAGATTACTTTAGTGTTACCAGACCCTAGGTTAGTATGCTCGGCTCGGCCATCTTATAGGTTTTGACAGGGGTGATACAGGTTTGATGAACAAGGTGACAACGCTGGGGTTGGTTTCGCTGCTGTCGATCAGTAACGCAGCTACCAGTCAGGACCTCAACGACCTACCAAGCTTCACTGGCCCCATCGAAAATCCAGTTCCGGATAGTGAAGAATGCCGTTTATACGGCACTCCCGGCCAGTTGGAATCCCTCTTGGATGAGCGTGTCCAGGGTGAAGCAGATAAGATCGAATTTGATCAACAGTCTGGCGCGCTTTTAAAAGGCAATGTCACTCTGCGCAAGAATGGTCTTTATCTAAAGACTGATGCAGCTCGAGTGGATGCTGCTGGTGAAAAAGTTGTCATTGATGGCGAAGTACAAATTACCCGCAGTTATGAAATTTTTACCGGCAACGATGCCAAGCTCGACCTTGCTAACGGTGGCTCCAGTTTAAAAGACGCTAGCTTCAAACTGGGCCAGCAAGGCATTCAGGGAGGCGCGCAAACACTCACTGAACAGCCAGATAAAAAGCTTGAGTTGAAAAATGCTTGGTATAGCCGCTGCCCTCAGCCGGAGCCATTTTGGAAACTGCAAGCCCAGACCATTGAGCTCGATCGTGAGCAGGGCTGGGGCTCAATGGATAACGCCGTTCTACGTATCTCAGATGTGCCGGTACTGTGGATCCCTACGATTAACTTCCCGCTGGATGACCGCCGCAAAACCGGTTTGCTATATCCAGATCTGACACTGAATTTGTCTGGTGGTAGTGGCAAGTCCATCGACTATAGCCAGCCCTATTACATTAACCTAGCGCCTAATTACGACCTGACGTTGACGCCGCGTTATATCTATAACCGGGGTTTATTGCTAGGCGGTGAGTTCCGCTATCTGGGACAAAAACAGCAATATCAGATTAATTACTCATTGTTACCGGGCGATAATCAGGCGGTCAAAGATGGCAGAACTGAGGATAATCGCTTCAGTTTGAAGTTGGATCATCAAGCCACTTTTGCTAACTGGCAATCTGATTTTTTATATCAGGAAGTCAGCGATAGAAATTACTTCAATGATTTGGGTAATTCATTTTCCAATACCACCGATGATCGCCTAGAACGCCATTGGACACTGACTCGTGAAGCTGAAAGCTGGATGGCTCGTGCCGAATGGCTCGATTACCAACCATTATCTGACAACACTGCATTATGGCGAGTAGAACCGTCTCTTGAATGGTCAGGGAAGCTGTTACATGCGTCTGATTTCCGGTTGGATTTATACAGTCAAGCCGCTAGATATAGCAGACAAAATTCAGTGGTAGATTCGGGTAATCGACTAGTTATTAACCCGACCTTGCAATGGCAAAAAAATAGTCAAGCTTGGCAGTTAGATGTCAGTTTAGGCGCACTTCATCGTCAATATTATCTCAAAGGACAACAACGAAATTCTCTCAGTCAGTCAATCACCACATTAGGTGGTAAGTTGTTTCTGGAAAATAATCGTTCAGATAGCACAATCAATCTGACACCAAGAATTTACTATTTGAATATCAGTGAAAAAGATCAAAGCGACATCCCTAACTTTGATACTCGCTTACTGGATTTCAGCTACGATCGCTTATTCAGCCCATGGCGCTATAGTGGCTACGACCAAGTTGCCGCAGCCGATCGATTATCACTCGGTGTAGAAGCAGAATGGTTCTCTGATAGCGGTCGCGCACTAGCAGAAATAGGGATTGCCCGTGGTTATTACCTCGACCGAAATCTACAGATAGATGATGGTTTAGCGACTACACCACTAGCAGCCTATTTAAACTTACTGCCAGATGATCCGCTCAGCTTAAGTCTGTCAGTATCGGCGCGCGATAAAATTGAGCTAGCCGATTTGGCGTTGGTATGGAAAAACCAGCGAGATCGCTATCGCCTACGTTTGAGACGCCGCGAAGATGCAGTACTTCAAGCAGGCGTTGGCTTTTGGAACAAGATTAATGATCGCTGGTCTGCCTTTGGTGGCTGGCAATACGATTTCGATAACCATCTTAGCCAAGAAACGCTGGCGGGTTTAGAATATTCCGATTGTTGCTGGTCGGTGCAAGTAGGCTACCGACGCTACCTCGACAGCAGCAGTGATTTGCCAGAAACCTGGCAAGAAGGTCTGCTTTTACGCTTACAACTGAAAGGTCTGGCCGGCTTTGGCGATAATTCCCAGCAATTGCTGGAGCGCTGGATGCCAGATTTTTCTGACCAAAATTTAACTGGAGAAAATCCATGAGACCGGTTCAAGGAACACTACTGGCCCTGATGATGGCACTGGGCATTCAGGGCGCTCAGGCAAAAGAACAAGCACTCGACAGCGTTGTTGTAGTGGTTGATGACTCAGTTGTACTGCAAAGTGAACTGGATCGACGGATCGAAAGTATTAGTGCCCGACTCAGACAAACCGGTACACAATTACCGCCAGCCGATGTTTTAAAGCAGCAGGTGTTAGATCGTTTAATTGTTGATTCAATTCAGCTGCAAATGGCCACTCGTGCCAGCGTGCAAATTGATGACAAAACCCTTAACGATGCATTATTACGCACCGCTAGCGCCAATAAAATCAGCCTGCCTCAGTTGAAAGTCCAGCTAGAAGGCCAAGGCATGGATTACAGTCAATTCCGCGAAGATATTCGTCAAGAATTGGCTATTTCACGCTTGCGTCAGAGCACGGTAGGTCGCCGGATTCAAATCAGCGAACAGGAAGTTGAAAACCTGCTCAAATCCAGCGCCGGTCAGCAGCAAAATAATACTGAGCTCAATCTGTCACACATTTTGGTTGCCTTCCCATCAGAAGCGACACCGGATCAAATTCAGGCAGCAAAAGCTGAAGCTGAAGGCATTATCAAGCTGCTAGATAATGGCAAAGACTTTGCCCAAATGGCGGTCAGCAGTTCTGATGGCCAACGCGCATTAGAAGGCGGTGCCTTTGGTTGGAGAAAACTCAACCAGTTACCTGGCTTGTTTGCTTCAGCAGTCGAAAAGGTCAAGCCCGGCCAACATAGCCAGTTAATTCGTAGTGCTAGCGGTTACCATATTTTTCAGGTTAACGATCGCCGCGGCGAAGCTAGAGTTATGGTGACCGAAACTAATGCCCGCCATATTTTGATCAAAACCACCGCAGTGGTTTCTGACCAACAAGCCAAATTACAACTGCTCAAGCTGAAAAAACGTTTAGCACAAGGTGAATCCTTTGCAGATCTAGCAAGCAGTTATTCCCAAGATGCTGGCAGTGCCATTAATGGTGGAGATCTCGGTTGGGCCAAGCCTGGACAATTTGTTCCAGAATTTGAGCAAACCATGAACCGCTTGAAACCAAATGAAATCAGCCAACCTTTCAAGAGTCAGTTTGGCTGGCACATGATGCAATTGGTCGACCGTCGCCAACAAGATTCTTCTGAAGAAGTGAAGAAAAACCAAGCGCGCCAGTTAATTTATCGTCGTAAGTTTGACGAAGAATTAAATACTTGGTTACGCGAAATTCGTGACAATGCCTATGTGCAGATCATTGGCAAAGCAGCAAATACAACCACCGAATAATTGAAAAAAGACCCGAGCTAACAATGCATCGATTATTAATTACCCCCGGCGAACCTGCCGGTATCGGCCCAGATTTGAGCTTAATGGCTGCCATGCAACCGGCTGCTGCTCAGTTGGTTGCAATTGCTGACCCAGCGTTATTACAACGCCGGGCGCAGCAAATAGGGCTGGACGTTGACATTTTAGTGATCGATCCTGCTGAATCGGTTAAAGCTCACCAGCCCGGCGTATTGCCGGTGATTCCTGTGCAATTAAATCAACAGGAAGTCGCTGGCGAGCTAAACGCTGCTAACGGTTTATATGTTTTAGAAACATTAGCCCTGGCCGTTGAACTGATTCAGAAAAAACAGGGGCAAGCATTAGTTACCGCGCCTGTGCACAAAGGTATTATTAATGATGCCGGTGTGGCGTTTTCTGGTCACACCGAGTTTTTAGCTGAAAAAACCAGCACTGACCAAGTCGTTATGATGCTAGCCTGCCCTGGCTTACGCGTTGCCTTGGCAACCACCCATTTACCGTTACGCGATATTGCTGATGCAATTACCGCTGAATTACTTGAATCAGTGATTGGTATTTTGCAGGCAGATTTACAAAATAAATTTGGTATTGCTCAGCCGAAAATTCTAGTGTGTGGATTAAATCCACATGCCGGTGAAGGCGGCCACTTAGGCATGGAAGAAATCGATATTATTATTCCAGTGCTGGAAAAATTAAATCAGCAAGGAATGAATTTAATCGGCCCATTACCTGCCGATACCTTATTTACACCACGTCATTTAGAGCAGGCTGATGCTGTTTTAGCGATGTACCACGACCAAGGCCTGCCAGTGCTTAAGCACAAGGGTTTTGGCAACGCAGTAAATATTACGCTGGGACTACCGATTATTCGCACTTCGGTAGACCATGGAACCGCACTGGATCTAGCCGCCACCGGCAAAGCAGATCAAGGTAGCTTACAAGCAGCGATTAGCAGTGCACTAGAAATGATTGAAGCATCTTATGAGTAAAGCCCTCCACGGCCACAAGGCCCGTAAACGTTTTGGCCAGAATTTTCTGCACGATCAAAATGTGATCAGCAAAATTGTCGCCTCAATTAATCCAAAACCTGACCAAAATATTGTAGAAATTGGCCCAGGACTTGGCGCAATTACCAGCGAAGTTTTACCACTGGCGCAATCGATGCATGTCGTCGAGCTGGACCGAGATTTAATTCCAAAACTAGAATTTATTTGCGATGGCAAGGGTACTCTGACAGTTCACCAATCTGACGCTTTGAAATTTGATTTTTCACAGCTAGCCGATGGTGACCATAGTCTGCGAGTTATCGGTAATTTACCGTATAACATTTCGACACCACTGATTTTCCATCTACTAGAAAATCATAAAGTGGTGCGCGATATGCACTTTATGCTGCAAAAAGAAGTAGTCGATCGGATGGCTGCACATGAAAAAGAAAATAATTACGGTCGCTTAAGTGTAATGACCGCTTATTTCTGTAAAGTTGAACCGTTATTTTTAGTTGGTCCGGGTTCATTTAATCCACCACCAAAAGTCGAGTCAGCCATTGTACGATTAACGCCGTATGAAACCCTGCCATTCCCGGCTAAGGATTTAAAAATACTGCAAACGGTAGTAACTACCGCATTTGGCATGCGACGTAAAACTTTGCGCAATTGTCTGAAAAAAATCATCAGCGCAGAAGAAATAGAAAGCCTTGGCATTAACCCAACAGCCCGTGCCGAAACGCTGTCAGTGGAAACCTTCGTCAATATCGCTAACTATATATTTGAACGGCCTGCTGCAGAACAGTCGTAGGTTGAATCATGTAGATTTGATGGGCCTCTTTAGCGTAATCAGACAACAAAGAAATGTCTGATTGCGCCTCTGGCTTACTAAACCTGCCAAAATTCAATTCAGGTATTTACTGGACAGATAGGACAGAAAACTATGAACCCAACACCACAAATAGACATTGAAGTTCTATCTTATTATCTACAAGAGCAATCTGAGCCTGAAACCGGGCTGTATGTTTTTGCCTACCAGATTACGATTCGTAACCTTGGTCAACAGCCAGTGCAGCTGTTAAATCGTCATTGGATCATTACCGATGGCAATGGCGAAACCATGGAAGTTCAGGGTGCAGGCGTAGTCGGTGAGCAGCCAGTGATTGAGCCAGGTAAAAGTTTTCAATACAGCAGCGGCACCCATTTGGACACGCCCGTAGGCACCATGCAGGGTAGCTACGAAATGATTGATGCTGAAAAACAATTGTTTCAGGCAGAAATTCCGGCATTTTCTCTGCAAATGCCAGGAAAGCTGCATTAATTAATTTTCACTGTTTAAGCAGGTATTTTTCGTGCATTACGCCATAGGTGATATTCAGGGTTGCCAGAGCGAGTTAGAAGCGCTGCTTGAGCAAATTAATTTCCGCCCTAAAAAGGACACCTTGCTGTTTGTTGGTGATCTGGTTTGCCGTGGACCACGCTCGCTCGATAGCTTGCGTTTCATAAAAAATCTCGGTGAATCTGCGATCACCGTTTTAGGCAATCATGACCTGCACTTAATATATCTAGCCAGCTTCCCTGGTAAGAAAAAAGTCCATAAAACCCTACAACCCATTCTCGATGCCGATGATTGCCATGAACTGATTGAATGGCTGCGCTTCCAATCTTTGGCCGAGCAAATTGTTATCCCTGAAAGAGAAGATCAGCCAGAACGACGCTTTTTAATGTCCCATGCAGGCTTACCGGCAAGCTGGTCGGTAAAACAAGCCTTGCGCCGAGCCAAAGAAATAGAAGTCATGCTGCGCGGTGATTACTGGCAAGATTTAATTAAAAATATGTACGGCGACCAACCCGCTAGCTGGAGTGATGACTTAATCGGTGCCGATCGTTATCGCTGCATTATTAATCATTTAACCCGCATGCGCTTTTGCCACCTCGATGGCAGTCTGGAGTTTGAAACCAAAGGCAATACTGACCAGCCACCAAAAGGCTGTGTTCCCTGGTTTGAAATTCCTCGTCAAAAGAACCTAGACCAGCAAATTTTGTTCGGTCACTGGGCGGCATTACAAGGCAAGACCGGCGTTAAAAATCTACATGCGCTAGACACCGGTTGTGTCTGGGGCGGCTGGATGACCGCCATGCGATTAGAGGACGGCAAGCTTTTCCATCAGGTGAGTTTGCAGTCAGTTTAATCCTACCGATGCAAGTGACAAGCCTCTCGAAAATTACTAGATCACTTTCGACGCCATCTACTGCTACGCGGTCAAATGCAGCTCATTTATCTTCCTTTCCCTTGAGAGTTCCAGTCTGCCTTACCCAAATCACAGTATCGAATTTCTAACATCCGATTCATTTCTAACAGTGCTCATTTATTTAAAAAACGGGCGTTTTAATAATCCAAAACAATACAATACATTCAGCATGATCAATTTTCATTATTTTTCAAAGCATTGCTGCTTTATAAGATTGAATAGCTTTGTATAAATTGCTGCTGGCTTTGTCGGAATATGACATTATATTAAGCTTAAACACCAGCAAGTGTAGCCTCATTCATCACCATGGAATTTGCAGTGAAAAAAGCATTCAATAAATTGTTTTATGGCGCAAAATCATTTATTACCGAAGCCGGAGAAAAACAACTAACGCTCCGAGCTGCGGCATTAAGCTGGACGGCGATGTTTGCTTTGGTTCCTTTGATCACAGTTGGCTTTGGTATTTTAGGTAGTTTGCCGCAATTAGCCGGTGTCGAGCAGATTCTCGACCAATATCTGCGAGATCATTTACTACCCGCTAGCGCCAGCCAGGTTTTAGATAAGCTGAAAAGTTTTGCTGACCACGCACAAAACTTAGCGTTACCCGGCATGGCAATTTTAGCAGTGACTGCGCTAGCTTTAGTCTATTCACTGGAGGGACACTTCAATGCACTGTGGGATGCACCCTCTAAGCGGCCAATCGTGGCTCGGTTCACCCTGTTTTGGACATTATTAACTCTCGGCCCATTGCTAGCAGGAAGTGCGCTGGTATTTGCTTCATTAGGCTTACCGTTGGTCGAATCAGCAACCAGCAAAGTAGGGTTTCAATTACCCGGCACCGGCTTGTTATCTTGGCTAATGATTGGACTGTTATTAACTTTGGTTTATCTCATTCTGCCTAACTGCAAAGTAGGTTGGCGCAATGCGATTGCCAGCGGCTTAATCATTTCCAGCTTGCTGAAATTACTACAGTGGGGCGTATCCCTACTGGCACTCCAGGGCAATAATTACCAATTGATTTACGGTGTATTTGCCAGCGTTCCGTTATTTTTATTATGGATGCATGCTTCGTTTTTCTTGCTTTTGGTTGGGGTTATTTTGAGCCGATATTTGTCGTTTACTAAGTCGCTTGACATTTAATGAAAGAATGTTTCCTTGCTTCACCTGACGTAAGTCACGCCACCAAATGTCCAGTTCGTGACTCAACCCTCTTGTAGCATTTGCCCCACTGCCGGAGAATTGTAGTTTGGGAAGTTAGAATGATTAACTACTATGGCCGGCTTTTTAAAAGGATTAGGCAACATACTGGGAGCTAAGAAAAAACAGCCCCTAGAGTTCTTCTTCAAACTGGACGATCCGTATAGCTATTTGCTGTTACAGATTGCACCGCCGCTAGCGCGTCAGTTTGATTTGCCTATTAAGTTCAGGATTTGCAAAAGTGTTCCAGCTGAAAAAGGGTTGCCGGAAGTGGCTGCTCGTTTCTTTTCAGTACGCGATTGCCGCGACATGATGCAATGCTACGGCCTGCAGTTTCCCGATGCATGCCGTGAGCTAGATGCACAAAGAAATCAAATTCATAGCAAACATGAAAGCGATCTGCTTGCAATGCTAGCTGCGCTACCTGACGACCGTCGTTTTGTAGACCCTGCAATTCGTTTGGCATATGCCTACTGGCATGCTAATGAAGACAGCTTATTGGATCTAAAAGATCAGCTGCCTTCGATTGATGGCGCGGTTGTTGAAAAACGGTTGGCCACCGATGAAAAGCGTTTGCAGCAATTAGGTTTGAAGCGAGCAAGCTGCCTGGTATGGCAGGACAACGCTTATTGGGGTGTTGACCAGATTGAGTCTCTGGCCAATCAGTTAAACCAGCAGTTCCCCCAGAAAGAAATCAATATTGCCCGGTTATTGCAAAAGAAAATTTTACTTTCAAAAAGCGTTTACCCAGATCCAGATGCGCCGCAACTCACTTGTTATCACGATATTTCCAGCCCGTGGAGTTTCTTGGTAATTAGAGAATTGCTGCAAATTGCCGAACAATATGGCTTACGGTTAGATATACGTCTGGTCGAGAGTATTGAATCGACGCCTGATCCAAAAGGTCCGGCAGCCCGTCAACTGATGCACAGTTTAAAGCTGGCAACACAAAGACGCGGCAGCAATATTCTTCGAATTCCTGAAATTAGTGATTCATTGACCACTCAATTGTGTGCATTGGCTCAACTGGCGCGTCAGCAGGACCGCCTTCCAGAATTTTTGGTAGCAACCGGCACTCACTTATTTAATAGCAAAGACAAAGTTGGCAATAAAAAATCTCTGCTTAACTTATGCCGCTATGGTGGTTTAGGTCCTGAAGCAATTGATATTGCTGGGTCGATCAACTCTAGACAAGAGCTAGACAAGAGCTGCCAGGCGCTAGCCAAGTTAGGTTTATGGCGGGCACCAGCATTTAGCTTTGGTAGTTTTTCTACCCAGGGTGAAGGTCGCTTGCAGCTGTTGGAATTTGAAATTGTTCGCTTGCTAAGAAATCGTCAGTTGGCCAGCCAACGCGCCAGTCGCACCGGCATATTAGTTGAAGAACAAGCTTTTTAGCTCTAAATAAAATCTACAAAAAAGGCAGTGTAACTGATGCAGTTACACCGCCTTTTTTATTCTAACTGACAATCAATCGTTACTTGCCAGATTGCTCCAGAGTGATTTTTTGCACCAACTGATGATTAGTTGCCACCGGTGGATGCAATTCATCTAATGGCGTAGATAAACCTTTCTCCATCACTACTCGTGCATGGAACCGCTTAAGCTGTCTTGGCTCTGGTACACCGCAAGAGTGAGCAAGAATACCGACTTCTTTAGTCATAGTTTTCTGGTAAGCCGCTACTCGAATCGCTTTGTTAGTTGGATCCAGACCTTTTTGCAGATTTTTGTTGTGGGTGGTGATACCGGTTGGACAGGTGTTTTTGTTGCACTGCAACGCCTGAATGCAACCCAGTGCGAACATAAAGCCACGCGCTGAAGTAATAAAGTCAGCACCCATGCTCAGTGCCCAAGCAACACCTGCTGGCGTCACCAACTTGCCGGAAGTGATTACTTTTACTCGATCACGCAAACCATATTCATTCAGTTTATCCACCACCAGCGGCAAACTTTCTTTGATGGTCATGCCCATGTAATCCATTAAGGGTGCCGGTGCTGCACCGGTGCCGCCGTCGGCACTATCGATAGTAATAAAGTCCGGTGCGCTCTCTGGCCCGCGACGTAATATTTCAGCAAACATCGTGTCCAAATAGCCCCATGCACCAATGACTGCTTTGAAACCTACCGGCTTGCCAGTCACCTTTCGAACATGATTAATCATGTCTAGCAGATCAGTCACATTTCTAATATCGGTGTGGCCATTAGGGCTGATTGAGTCGGTGCCCTCTTTAATACCACGAATTTTAGCAATTTCTGCGGTCACTTTACCGCCTGGTAAAATGCCGCCTTTGCCGGGCTTGGCACCTTGGCTCATTTTAATTTCGAACATTTTTACCTGTTCGTGAGCGGCAACTTGCTGCAGTTTTTCATCACTTAAAGCGCCATCTTCAGTTCTTACGCCATATTTAGCAGTACCTATCTGATAAACGATGTCAGCACCACCAGACAAGTGATGCGGAGACAAACCACCTTCACCTGTGTTCATCCAGCAACCAGCAGCTTTTGCTCCTTGGCTCAGAGCTAAAACAGCGGGCTTAGAAATTGCGCCAAAGCTCATGCCAGAAATATTAAACAATGAACTGGTGGTATAAGGCTTTTCACAATGCGTGCCGATAGTAACTGCACTGGCCGGAACACTATCTTCTGCCAGCGTCGGAAAAGGACAGTTAACAAAGATCACTTCACCGGTTTGGTTTAATGGCCGCGTTGAACCAAATGCAACCGTACTATCGACTCCTTTGGCTGCCCGATAACACCATGATCTGTCTGCCCGGTTAAATGGCAGTTCTTCCCGATCCATAGCAAAGAAATACTGGCGGAAGAATTCGCCCATATGCTCAAAAGCATAACGAAAACGACCTAAAACTGGGTAATTTCTACGAATGGTTTGCTCTGTTTGTGTTCTATCTATGATGTAAAGTACAGCGACATAAAGTACGCCGGCACCCACCACAAAGATAAACAGGGCAACCATGAATTGCATCGCTTGCAATAAAAACTCTACAGGCTGATCCGCCATTTTATTTTTCCTCAAAAAAAGATGATTTGTTTGCTCGGCTTTTTAAAAAATTGGCCAATGCAAACAAGCAGTCTCTCCACCGCTTGTGATAAAGCTTAGTCGGCTGAAACCATACTGCAGGGTTAGCCAGATAACAGTTTCGGCAAATTCTGCCTGCTAACCGCAACAGAAAAGATTATCAATATCTGACCAAGGTAAATATGAGGAATTCTGCCGCTCTGGCACAAGGGCATGAGCAGCAGACAAACGGAGATTGTTAAGCTATTGGCAGCTGCCAGAAGGGTTTACGTGAGAAAAGCTTTTGTTTCAAAGTAACTAAATCGTGCAAGGTGCCGCCTTGCTGATGAGACAACCAGTCACCAATTTCAGCGCGTGCTTCACTAGCATCTAATCCTTCATACCCCGCTAAAATAATTTCCAAATAATGTAGCTGATCCATATGCCCCTGCAGCAATTGAACCGACGCAATAAAATCACTACAGCCATCACTTAATAGGCTGCCACTGGTTTGGCACAGCAACAATAATTCATGAATGCGATGATCCAGCATCAACCAGCTATGGCAATCATCGGCCTGCTCCATTTCTTTGGATAACAAACTCCAATGGGTATCTAGCTGTTGGCTGGCCCATTCGGCAGTAGGCTGTAGCAAAGGTTTAAGTTGAATCTGATTCAGCCTACCGCGCCAGTGACGCTGGTGTAACAACTTGCCAAGCTTGAGTACAAAACGGTTATGGCTGTTATCGCTCAACGCTCTCATTGCTTGGCGTAATACTGAGAATTTACGACTTTCCAGTAAATTCAAAACGGGCGTCAAACTGACTGGCGTACGATGGCCCATTCCCTGAATGCGAATTTCGGTTTGCAACAAGCGAGATAGCGGCTGCAGGGCATGTAATAAATTGCCTAATGGCCGGCTGATTTCAACTCTTAATGGCTCGGCAATAGGTTCTTTCATCACTTGCAATAAAGTCATCAAAGTTTCGAGTGCCCGGGTCATTTGAATAAACGATAACGCCAGTCGCTGCTCATGGCCTGGCGTTGCTGTATCAATATCCCAATGGGCTAAATGCGCTTGCTCTAGTTTAATGAATTGCAGATCTGCCGCTCGCTCATCAGCACGCCTAGCACGCTGCCAACACAATTCATTGTGCTGCCAATTATTCAGCACCGCAGAAAAAATCAGTTCAATAAAATCTTCCAAATTGCCTTGCTCTGGTAAAGCAGGAAACTGTAACGGCTCTGGTTCAAGGCGGATTTGCTGGGTCAATTGATAACCCCGGCTAGCTTTGTCTTGGTTTTCAAATCGAAGCTGCAGTTTTTCAGATAGGTCCGCAGCTAAATCAAACAAAGCTTCACTGTCACCTGATTTCAGCTCAAGCTCGATTTCATTAATTGTGTCATGGAGTTCACCAGAACGAATATTACCTTGGTCTAGCACTGCTTCAATCGAGGCATCGGCATATTCGATTTGCCACGTATATCGTTCAAATTCAATCGTAAATACTGGCGCTAATTGTTGGTCGATCTGTTGGCGTTGTTGGGTCGATTCAAATAGCCAATCGGGTAGTAAAGACAGGTCCGGTCTTAGTTCTGATACAGGTGATTCCCACTCTTGTCGATCGTGTAAACCACTAAATCCTTGTCCGGAAGATTTGGCACTTTGGATTCTTCGCCCGTCATCTCGATCACGGATTCGAATCCCAACACCTCTTTGTATTAAGTGTTGTTCCGCCGTATCAAAGTAGCTGTCGCGGATTGTTCCATGATCGGCACGACCTTCACGAAAACCGCCTAGCAAAGCAGTTTCAACCAACTTGATGCCCTGGCCTTCAGCAAGGGCCAACTTTAATTCTATTTCTCGAGTCATCAGGCGCTCCTAAAAAGTTAGCGATATATACCCAAGTCACATCAATATGTGCGTTCAGCTGAGCCCGATATTTTGAAGTGGTTTGGGTATATCACAGCAAAGGGGTTGCACTTCATAGGCAGGTCGCGACAAAATGGTAGTTTCTAAAAACCCGCTCAGGTGGCTGTCTCTTCGCCTCCAAAGCCGCTACGAAATACTAATTGCCATGCCTTCGATCATACGCACATTTGCAGTTTTGTTCTTATTCCTGAGCAGCATTGCCCAGGCAGAAACTCTTTATATTATTGACCAGCTTTGGGTGCCTATGCGCTCTGGTGAAAGCACCGCCTATAGAATAATTAGGAATATGTCTTCAGGATCATCTCTTGAGGTGCTCTCAGTAAACGAAGAAACCGGTTACACCAAGGTAAAGAATTCCCGTGGTGAAGAAGGTTTTATCGCCAGCCGGTTTATGAGCAATAAAAAAATTGCTAGACACCTGCTGAAGCCAGTGACTACTGAATTGGAAAAAACCAAACAGCGATTGACTGCAGTTAACGCAGACAACACTCGCCTGCAGGCCGAGTTACAACAGCTAGACGCAGACAATAAAAAGCTCAACGAGCAAGTGTCTCAATTGCAGCAAAACTTTAGCGGTTTGAAGTCAGCCACCAGCGATGTAGTCGGCATCAACCAAGAAAACGAGCAGATGCGTACTCGCCTGGTTCAGTTGGAAAAACAAAAGCAATCGCTAGAACAGCAAACCCAGATGCTGGAAAACGACAGCACTACTGACCAATGGTTATGGGGCGCTTTGATTGCCTTCTTTGGTGCCATGGTCACGTTTGTTATCTCTCGTTTAATGGGTCGTTCTAAGCAGCATTGGTAAACAAGATTTGCTACAGCGGTTGCCCCAAGACGACCGCTGAACAGCGAACTGTAATCGAATATTTATTGATTACTCGACAGCTGAGCCGATACATCGCATTATTACACTGAAAATATATCCAGCTTTTCTGCATAAACAGTCAAGCATAAATAATCAGGCAGTGTTTGCAGTATGAACGATTCATTTGTCCATCCGTTTCGCGATGCTTTGCCCTATATTGGGCAGCACCGTGGTCGCACAGTGGTTATCAACCTTCCCGGTGATGCTTTCAAAGATCGTCATTTGCATAATCTGGCACAAGACATCAGCTTGCTGCATAACCTCGGCCTGCGAATTGTTATCTGTTTTGGCATGTCACCGCAGTTGCCAGAAATCATCGCTGAATCTGGTGGCCAGCTCGAATATCATCAAGGCTATCCATTGGCTGATGAAGCTGCTTTGCGCCATGCCATTTCACTTAATGGGTATTTTCGCAGTCGGTTAGAAGCCATGCTGACTCGCAAAGGTATGGCCTCGGAGTTATCGGTCAGCTCTGGTAACTTTGTTACTGCAATGCCAGTTGGGGTTAGAAATGGGCAGGATCATTGCTTTGGTGGTGAAGTTAGAAAAGTACGTGTTGAGCCGATTCAGCAACTATTAGATAACCAACATTTAGTATTACTGCCATCAATTGCCGCATCACCTACTGGCGAATTGTTCTTGCTTGATAGTCACCAATTGGCCTGTAAAACTGCGGTCGCTCTCAAGGCTGACAAACTGATTCAACTAAGCACTCAAGATCTTGTTAAAGACCAACAAGGCAAGCCGATCTCCTGGATGGATCTGCAAATGGCTGAACAATTCTGCCAACAATTAACCGATCAAGATCCGCTGCTCTACCAAATGAAATACGCACTTGATGCTTGCAGCAACGGGGTGAGTCGCTCGCATTTACTCAATTTCAATCACGATGGTGTGTTGCTACAAGAGCTCTACACCCGTGACGGTGCCGGTTGCATGATTTATGGCGATCGTTATGAACAGCTGCGCCAAGCCACCATCGAAGATGTCGGTGGTTTACTCGATTTAATTGCCCCGCTAGAACAAGAAGGCATTTTGGTTCGACGTTCCAGAGAAGTAATGGAAACTGAAGTGGATCGCTTCCAAGTGATCGATCGTGACGGTTTATTAATCGGCTGCGCCGCACTTCATCCTTTAAGCGATGGCTTTGGCGAACTGGCATGTTTGGCCGTTCACAATGACTACCGTGGCGGCCATCGTGGCGAACAATTGTTAATGCGGATTGAGCAAAAAGCACATAGCTTAGGCATTAATCAGCTGATTGTACTGACCACTCGAACCACTCACTGGTTTGTCGAGCAAGGTTTTGTCGAAAGGCCAGTCTCTGATTTGCCCGGTGATCGACAGCAACTATATAACTTGCAGCGGAAATCTAAGATTTTGATCAAAACGCTGCAAGGTTAAATCGCAAAGATTCATCAATAGTTGAATAAATCTTGCCGAATCGACTGGAAGCCTGTCTAACCAAGTGTGAAAATAGCCGCCGATTTGAGTCAGGAGTAAACTATGGAAATCTATCTGGTAGGTGGCGCTGTGCGAGACAGGCTACTTGGTCTACCTATCAAGGATCGCGACTGGGTAATTACCGGCAGCACTCCTGAGCAGATGATTGCCGACGGTTTTCAACCGGTGGGCAAAGATTTCCCGGTATTTCTCCACCCAAAAACCCATGAAGAGTTTGCACTGGCCAGAACCGAACGCAAGTCGGGCCACGGCTATCATGGCTTTACCTTCTTTGCCGACCCATCTGTCACTCTTGAACAAGATTTAATTCGCCGGGATCTAACCATCAATGCGATGGCAGAGGCTACTGACGGTAAAATTGTTGATCCATTCAATGGCCAACAAGACCTTGAAGATCGCTTGTTGCGCCATGTGTCAGATGCTTTCCTTGAAGATCCGCTTCGCCTGTTACGAGTCGCTCGTTTTGCTGCTCGTTTGGCGCCGTTAGGTTTTAAAGTCGCCGATGAAACCATGCTGCTAATGCAGCAAATCAGCCAATCTGGCGAGCTTGAGCATTTAACGCCAGAAAGAGTTTGGCAAGAAACTGAACGGGCACTGATGGAACAACAACCAGAAGTGTTTTTTGAAGTGCTGCGTCAGGCAGGTGCTTTGAAACATTTAATGCCCGAATTGGATCGCTTATGGGGCGTTCCCAACCCAGAAAAGTGGCACCCGGAAATCGATACCGGCATTCATACCATGATGGTGCTGCAGCAAGCAGTGCTTCTTGGTGCTGATGGGCCAACTCGCTTTGCCGCCTTGGCCCATGATTTTGGTAAAGGGGTTACTCCTCGAAAATTCTGGCCTAGTCACCGCGGCCATGAAGAAAAAGGTCGGGAGATTATCGAACATTTTTGTAAGCGATTAAAAATTCCCAATCGATATCGAGATCTGGCAGTGCTTACTTCGGTTTGGCATACCCATGCCCATCGCAGCCAACAATTACGCCCAGCCACTATTTTGAAATTACTGGAACAAACCGATGCTTTGCGTCGCCCTGCTAGATTTGTTGCATTTTTAATCGCCTGCGAAGCCGATGCCAAAGGCAGAACCGGACTGGAAAACAATCCATGGCCCCAGCGGAATTATTTAATTAAAGCTCAGCAAGCGGCAGCAACCATTAATGCTAGAGAAATAGTTGCCAAGGGAATTACTGGTGTCGAAGTCGGCGTGCATCTACATCAAGCGCGAGTCAATGCTATTCGCCAAGCTATTTCCAATTCCGAATAGCTGAACATTTATCATTTTATTTAATGGTCGTTGATTTTAACCGTCAGCGATCATTAGATAATTTGCATTTAATCAGTTTTGATCGCCTTCATCTCAGGCTTAACCTCACAGAATCCCCCTCATAGCAGCCTCAATTGTCCGGCTGTGCTACAGCGCCCGTAAAATATTGCGCTTCTGTCTATGATTGAAAAAATGATAATCAGTGGATCAATTGTAAATGGGACTTTTTAATCGGCTCGATCAAACGGTAATTGAAACTTCAGTTCGCGGCACAGAATTACTTGAAGCCCCATTATTAAATAAGGGCACCGCATTTACCGCTCAAGAAAGATCAACCTTGCGACTCGATGGCTTACTGCCATGTCGAGTGGAAACCATGCAAGACCAGCTAGATCGAGCCAAGATTACCTATAACAAACAGACGACCGACTTGCGCCGTCATGTTTATTTAAGAAGTCTGCAAGATAACAATGAAACACTGTTTTATGCTTTTTTACAGCAGCATCTAACTTCAGTGCTACCGATTATTTACACTCCTACAGTCGGAAAAGCATGTCAGTTATTTTCTGAGATTTACCGCAAACCACGCGGATTATTTATCTCCCACGACCTAATTGATTCCATCGATCAAATGCTAGCCAACGTGCCACAAGATATTAAAGTGATTGTGGTCACTGATGGTGAGCGGATTTTAGGACTGGGTGATTTAGGTATTGGCGGTATTGGTATTTCGATCGGTAAATTATCTTTGTATACCGCCATTGGTGGCATAGACCCTTATACCACCTTGCCAGTGACACTGGATGCCGGTACCAATAACCAAGAGCTACTCGATGATCCAAACTATTTGGGCCATCGCTATAATCGTCTTGATGAAGAGCGCTATTACCAGATGACCGATGCGTTTATCGCCGCGGTTAAGCGCCGTTGGCCAAAAGTTTTACTACAATTCGAAGACTTTGCTATCACCCATGCCAGCCCTCTATTGGCGCGCTATCAAGATCAGTTGTGCTGCTTTAATGATGATATTCAAGGCACCGCCTCTGTCACCTTGGGTACTATTCTCGCTGCTGCTCAGCGAGCCAATGTTCCTTTTAAAGATATGCGCGTGACGATTGTCGGTGCAGGCTCAGCAGGCTCTGGTATTGCAGAAACCATTATTCAAGCCAAGGTTGCGCAAGGTGCTACCGAGGCCAATGCTAGAGCACAAATCTTCATGGTCGATCGCCTTGGGTTAGTGCTAGATAATCAGCCAGATTTATATCCCTTCCAGCAAGCTTTGGCGCATCCGGTATCTATTACCAAAACTTGGGGCACTACCGGTGAACGGGCCGATTTATTGCAAGTGGTTGAACATGCTAAGCCGCATGCCATCGTCGGTGTTTGTGGTCAGCCAGGTATTTTCACTGAGGCAGTCATGAAGCAAATGGCTAAGAACCATAGCCAGCCAATCATTATGCCGCTGTCTAACCCGACCGCTCGTGCTGAGGCAATCCCTGAAGATGTTTTAAATTGGACTGAAGGCAAAGCGCTAGTCGCAACCGGCAGCCCGTTTAATCCGGTAAAAATCGGTGAAACTGAACACGTGATTGCCCAGTGCAATAACACTTATATTTTCCCTGGTATTGGCTTAGGTGTTTTGGCTGCAAAAGCCTCGCGGATCAGTGAGAATATGCTGCAAGCTGCGGCTTTGGAATTATCACAAATTAGTAACGGCGATTTCTCTCCTGGCGATTCATTGTTGCCACCGCTGGAAGATCTCGCTGTAGTCAGTCACAAAATTGCTGTAGCGGTTGCTAAGCAAGCGATCGCGGATGGTTACAGTAAATTAGAATCTTCAGATGCCGCAATTGAACAAGCGATTGAAGCAATTTACTGGCGCCCGAAATACCAGAAAACACTCGCTAGTTAGTTCATGTAAACAATGCGATGCCAGAAATTTTCTGGACAAAAAAGCCGATGCTGAATTTTTCAGCATCGGCTTTTTTTTGAAATGGCCGTCAGATCACAATCCATTCAAAAATTGGCAACTAATCTGTAGCAACATTAGATGCAAAAAGGATTTTTCTATGAAAACATTTGTTGCTGCACTACTCGCCAACTCAGCATTTGCTTTCACCAGCGCCACTCCTTCAGTACTTTGATATATCAAAGGTAAATTTATTTCAGAAAATATGCCTGTTAATATTATCCAATATGTGAAAGATAGTGATCCTTTAAAAAAAACATTATTTAAAGAAACAAATAGCATTCAGCATTCCAACAAGAATACTGGATCCATACGTCAAATCAAACTAAAGAAGATAACAGTAAATGTTTGACCAACATCTATTCAATAAAGAATTAAATATTGTATCAGATAAATATAAAAATCTTGAAAATAAATTTTCATGGCTAGAAAAATATAACGAAGAAGACGCTTACCAACTCTATAAAAATGCTAGCAGATCTAAATTAGGTTTTTTAGTCTGTGGTAGAACCAGAATAAACACTAGTCGTGACAGGTTTCGAGGCAGTTCTATAGAAGAAATTGAGCTGTCTAATCTTGGTACAACCAACCACAGCTGTGAAATTAGAGATCCTAGAGCTTCTTTTTCAGGATGTGGCAGCGTTTTACACTACAACACCAGTTGGCATTTTTTATTGAACGATGCTTGGCTGCTAGGTGGCATCCACGCCCAAATACAATTCCATTTAGCCTCACCACGCCATAGAGATAACATCATCAATCCAAGTGGTTCATTTTTAACTGTTACAGGAAGGGAGTTAATAGGCCTTGTGGCATTTGGCTATCGATTTGTAAAGAGCAAGAATACGGAGCAAGAAATTGCAGTGCCCTTTGACATAAAAAAAGCTAGAAATGCTAACTTTGAACAATATTGGATTGCGATAGACAGGCAAAATGACGGGAAAGATATAGATAAATCATTAATTGACCCAGCTGCTAATTTAGTCACGCCTCAATTGAAAAACGTGGGTATTTGGAACAAATACGCACACAAAAAACATAAATAATAAAGCCATTAAATTAATAATATAATGATTTTTCTTGATGGCTCCGTTCGATATTTTTATCTTCAACTGCGTCTATGTTTTGCAGTTTTTCTAAATAGCCAGCAGGTAACAATGCTTGTCTGGCCCCAACTAAAACATGTTGTAAATACCAATCATAAGGCTTTAATGAATAAACGATTGATGTTGCAACATAACCAATAGCTAAATGAACATCATCCTGAAGATCAAGAATATATAGTTGCTTTTGCTGATAGCCCGCACCAAGCCCTTCGATTTTATCTAACTTCTTTTTTGCTTCGTTATCAATTTCATACAGTACACCAAAAACAATATCGTCAGATTTTCCAGTATAAAACGCATCACATTTGGCTGAACCATCATCACCAGACTTATGAAAGCGAAGTTGGTAGCCAATCAGCTTGCCACTGCAAATTTGCTCAGCGCTGATTCTTTGTCGAATCCGCAACTGAGACATGTTCGAGCCATAAGCAAAATATTTCATGGTGGGAGCGCTTCCTGCGCAAGTTTATTTCAATGAGCTTAGTGTAGTCAGCGAAATAGAAGGGTCGCAAATCAGTTGATTGCTGATAAGAAAGATTATTACTATTTTGCATAGTAATCTATCAAAAACAATTATTAATTAAATAGCGGTGAAGTTGAACGCACCGCTATTTAATTTGATCAACCAATCATTATCAAGCTGCGTTTTTTTCAGCTGAATCTTGGTTATCTTTATTGCTAACAGAATCTTCGCTCAGCAATTCCTGTGCTGCTCTTGCTGGCATTTGCATCGATTCATTACTTAAAATGCCTTCAGCCAAAGCTTCTGTAATCAAGTCACTCATGTGATTCTCCTGAGGTGACGCGAAAATCCATCCTAATTTTCGCTAATTCATTTTAATGGCAAAGTAAACGAAAGAGTAAAAAATCAACTTTTTAGTTGGCCTTACCAACAAAAGATAGATCTCAACTTCCACTTCCATGCAAGCGCAAATTCGCGAGCATCATCACCATCACCAAAAACAAAGTAATAGTAACGTTATATTGCACTCTCAAGAAACCGATAACTAGAAGATAAATCAAGACTATCTAACATAGTGCATATAGCTAAAGCACATATCTACCCAAGAATGTAAGCCATTCTTGTTTTCTTTGCTTAACCAATACCTCAGTCGTTGCAACTCTTTTTTTCGGGCAACAGATTGATAAGCTTTCCATTACCTTGCCACAAGCCAGTTTGGGTGGGTGCTCCATGCTGATCAAGCTCAAGGTAACCAATCGCCGACTGGTTAATTAACCTTGGTCGTACTTCCTCTTGTGCCGACCTTTGGCGAATTCTCATACGCTTGCGTTTAGTAAACCAATTGAACAGTGAATAATCTCCAAAGAAAAAACGATTTCCCGCCTCAAGAATTTTTAATAGCACGCTTGGAAAACGATTTTTGATGCCACTACAAGTAAACTGCCAAATTCTAGGGCTATTTCTTCTAAAACGAATCGACACATCGTAAACAAAGGAATAATGCACATCACCAGAAAGAATAATGAAGTTCTGGGGTGTTTTTCGATGCAGAAAAATATTGAGCAAGGTATTAGCAGTACCTGGATGCGCCATCCAGTTTTCAGCATCGACCACTAAAGGGTGGCCAAGCCAAGTGAACAACCGCTGTATTGTTTCAATGAACTTCACACCAAAAATGGGTGCTGGAGCAACTAAAATCACCGAAGGTTGATTGATCATTTGTTGTTGTGCTTCGGTTAATGCTTCCCAATCCAATAAACCAGAAGGTTTGTTTAAGTTGCGCTCAGAACGCCAGCGCCTGGTTCGGCTATCTAATACAACAACCATCGGCGTAGTCGGCAAGCTATAGTGCCATCGCTCAAATTTAAGTAATTTGTTTATTGCTTGTTGGTGGTTTTCAATTTGTAAGAATCTACTGCTTACCGATACAGTTTCAGTGGCCAGTGTCGGCTTTAGTTCAGAAAAAAGCTGCTTTAATTCTGGCAATATTTCTGAAACAAAAACACTTGGATTATTACCCCAACCTTGGAATAAAAAATAACTAATTAATCCATTGCCAATGATTTGTTTTGAAAAAGGATGGCCATATGCGGCCTGTTCCCAACCAGCAGTTAAGTTCCAATCATCAGTTACATCATGATCATCAAAAATCATGTAACAAGGAACATTAGCCATCACTCTGGCACAAGCAGGCAAACCTTTCGCAAACAACTTTATTTGTTTTAATTCTTTATGCCAGAGTCGTTGCTGCTTTTTTTCTAATCTAGATAAAATAATCGATTGTTGAAACTCTAATTGCTGCCATATATACGGCCAAAGCGCAGGCGACCATACCAAAAGATACATAGCATTAAATTCTGCCATGCTAATTAAGTGATTTTCTTGATGGGTACTGGTAAATATCTCTGGCTGTCGCTCAAAACCTATTTTTGCTAAAAACCGATCGGCTTTCTTGTTTGGCATAGTGGCATGTTGAGTAGGCAGTAGTTTTTGCCGCTGATATAAATTATCTGAATGCTCGATCAATTGCTGACTATCAGTAAGAGGCTCTTGTTGTGAAAATCCATTTTCTGATCCATTGGCAAAACTTTCATGCCACAGCCCTAGTTTATTAATTACTATTTGAATCGCTATCAATAGCGGGCCAGCAACTGAATCTGCATAAATTTGGTCGCCAGTTAACAGCAGTAAATCTGGACAAGTCTTTCCATCGCTAATTTTTTGCTGCAATTGTTGATCACAAGTAATCATCGCATCAGGACAATCGCTATGTGGCAATCGGCAAGAACCATGCAACAGAGAACTGAGTTTATCTCTAAAGATCAAACTTGGACGCTGTGGCTGGCCAATATCGGCCGATGCGTATGTTAATTGAGTTTGTGGTGTATCTCTGCTCAAGCAAAACAGCTGGTCGGCACTTTGCGCTAACTGCAAGTCATAAAAATATTGCTGACCTGCCACCAGCGGTTGATCCAAATGAATCTCTAACAAACAAGTCCATGCTTGTTGGCCAATCTGCAGCTGCTGGCAATTATTATTAGTCAGAGCAACCCGCTGTATTAATACCTGCTCAAGCTGTTGATTGTTTGATACTTCGTTCTCAGTTGCCTGCTGCGTGGCAAACAACTCGAACTCTCCAGATAGAGGCCGAGACGAAGTTAGCCATAGAACCACTTGCTGCGACTCCAGCCGCCGCAAGATTGGACCGCAAACGATTAATGGTAAATTTGAATGGTTATCGACTAATGACATATTTTGAGACAGCAGAACTTCAAATGAATATTTTGGCAGTAGATAATAATTTTGCACGATTAACTAACGCTAACAAGTACAACCAGCACCGGTCAGCTCAGTTTACACAGAGAATTCATAATTTTTTCAGACAAGCTGACAAGGTTAAAGAAGAACAATAGTTGAAGGCGCCCAACATCCCTGTCAGGCAATGCCAGCGCTACATGGTGTATGTATCGCAGACAGAGGAGAGCAAAGCAAAGCATACAAGTTAACCAAGCTATTGAGCATATTGATCCATGCACATTTTTAATTCAGCCTGGAAACTTTCTTCGCTAGCTGATTGACCCCACAAGAACGCAGGCAATTGCGCATTAGTATGCTTACCGTCACCCACACTTTTCATCCTTTTAGCTTGTGTAATGAGTGCTTCACGTTGTTGCGCGCTTGCACTGCCTAACTTTGGAAAATTCAGTTTTGAATAACCAATTATCATTTGCCCACAAGCAGCCTGTTGAGCTTCACCCGTTACTTGGCTGGGCGGAATCGGTGGTAACTTTTCCGCACATCCTGTCGCGATACTCATACAAACAATTGCCAGTGCAATAAACAAAGGAACAACCAGTTTTTGTTTGATATCCATAAGGCAACTCCTTACTACCATTTTTACCAGCACGCTTATGTCTTCGCATTTATTTCGGGCATAAGCGTTACACTATGCCAATTGATTCAAATAAATTATTTATTATCTGATTCAGCAAGCGAAAAATCCTCTTAACTATGAAGATTACTCTTTTTAAAAATCATTGCAATACAACGCATGCATCGCAAAAAAAGATTATTTTTTGCATCTTTTACGCTTTAATTAGATAATATTTAACCTGCAGATCCACAAGCAATATTGAAGCTCAAAGACCAACAGCAGAGTTGCCCATGACCAAACCATCTGTGATGCTAAAAAAAGCTCAAATAAAGAATGCTCGATCAATACAATTGTTATGGTCTGAAATTTACCAAGAGAACTCTTGTTTTGTCGGGCAACCTGCATCTACTTCCAGAATCAAAGAGTTGATTGCCAGCAATAGGGTTCATAAAGTTCCTTACTTATTGGCTTTTTTCGGTGATCAACTTATCGGAAGCTGTGAAATCATCATCAGAAACAACAAGGCATTAATTGGTGTTATGGTGGATTCAAAATATCGGAAGTCTGGAACTGCGACCAGATTGATCAATGCTTGCTTGGAATACTTCAATCACTACGATAAAAACACTGTTTATTTATGGGTACTCGATAGGAATTTACCGGCTATTCAACTCTATAAAAAACTCGGTTTTATTCGCACCTCATCATCTCCCCGACCTATAAACAAAGACTCACATTTAATTGAGTTCAAGAAGCCGTAAAGAATCAAGCAACAAAAAAGGCCCTAACGACCTTTTTTGTTGCTTACAATTCAAAGTATTTCTTTATTAGATTACTTAACTTTGAATGTTTTGCTCTTACCTTCGAAGCTAACAATTTTCCCTGAGAATGGACGCTTACGATCACCCTTATGGACAATACGATAGGTGCCTTTTGCTTGTTCATTAGGAATTGTCCATTCGATAGTTGCTTTGGATGTTCCCCAAAACCAGCTCAAGCGTTTCCAGTGATATTTGGTTTCCCAATCATTATCTGTAGCGATGGTTACCCAGCGGAAACCTTTCCGTTGCTGCACTTGCAAATAACTATCTTCATTTCTGAAATCATTACGAGGGTGGCCTGTAAAGAATTCAGCAACTACAGTTTCTCCTCGGCGATAATTTCGAGGAAAATCTTTAGTATCTCGTTGCTGACCAAACCGTTTCCCTAAAGGTACGTTATCCCAAATCACACCGGTAATATTGATGATTTGTTTGTCAGATAAATCCCTAGGCTCGGGGCCCGCCGCAGTTAATTGCTGTTGAGACATATCCTGTGCCAATTCAGCTAAGACTTGCCGGTATGCCGCTAATGTCCAAGGGCCAAAATGAGTCGATCCGCCCTCATATTGCTGGCTAGAATATTCTTCATTGGTTGTGATATATCCAGAATACGCATTAGAAAGCGCCGCAATCGTAGTGTATTTAAGATCTGGCATATATTTTTCAGCAGTCGCTCGCAAACGGTGGCCAGAGACCACGGTAACTTCGCCTGGCATGGCAATAATGCCAAACTGACCAATTCGATGTAGCGCTATCGGCAACACTTCAGGCGTCCATGGATAAGGAAAACCTTTACCTGTAGCGATCAAAATTGGTTTTGGCTGGTGACAAGCGCGATCTTCTTCTGTTGGGAAGAATAAAATAGTTGAAGCTAATTTAGTCAACAGCCCCGCTTTAGTCTGGCCTTCATGCCAAATTTCTACCGGGCGACCATCTTCAGTGCCAGCAGCAAATGCTGGCCCCAGTGCAGCAACGCAGGTTTGCTGATCTTCGCTACCAGTAAACTTACTAGAAATAGTTTGCATGCTCATATTTTTATGGGCATGGCGATAATCAATCGCTCCGCTTAACTGATCTTTTGTTTCATAGAACATTTGCATGGCTTTTTGGTACTGCCAAAAACCAACCAAACGGGTGTTTTCAAATTCATCCTCAGTAGGCCCCCTTCCATTTAACCATACGTTTGGTGTTAAATCGCCACTGTTACCTTGAGCAAATGCGGCCACAAAATCATCGCCCATTTCTTTTTCAAATAAATACTCGGCATAACCTTTATTATCACCAGATAATAAAGTGTTAAACATGCTCATGGAAACGCCATGAACTGGAAACCAGTTTAATAGACCAATCGTTTTTCCTGACTGCTCTAGCCACAACGAAGTCATTAAACTATCAATACCATCTGGATAGAGTTTTGTAATTTCACCTGGGTTTTTCAAAAATGCTGGCATGCTACGATTGGCAACCACACCGTCAAGATTTGCCTGGTTGATCAATGCACTTCCGGGGGCTAGGTCGCTATGTGCTTGAGCCACAGCATCAACGATACCTTCAACCAACACGTCAAAATTTTCTTTAGCATGACCGGCACCGCTCGCATTATATAAGGTGTAATGGGATTGCCCGCTGGGTCCAGCATGAGTGTGAGTTGCCGAAATAATAACATTTTCAGTGCCATATAAGCCTTGAAATTCTTGAGCTAATTGGCTGGAAACTTCTTGTTTGATTGACTGAAATAACAATCCGACATCGGCATTAACGAAGACGATTCTCTTGGCTGTTTCCGGGTCAGCAATGATAAAAGCACGGGCAAATTGACGGGTATGAATTCCAGAGGATTTCTGGTCAGGATTGGCATATCCCAGCATGACGACTTCAGCGGCAGATCCGGTAATATCAGCTTTACCAACACCCACCAGATAATTATTTTCAAATGCATTGGCGATTGAACTGCCAACAAAAAGACAAGCAGCTACAACAAAATTTGCCAGGTGCTTCATGAGATCTCCTTTTGTTAATGCTGTAGCATCAACATATTATTATTCTTGGAAATCTGTCTGAAAACCGTTAGAAAACTACGCTGGTTTTCGGGCAGGCGTTCTATATTGCAGTTCTAAATTATTACCGCATCAATAAAACACAAGCATTTTCTATCTTTTAGTGGCAAAGGTTACAGGATGTAGCAAGTCATTCTGTTAATTGACTTTAATTGAAGAAGTTTCTAAAAATCAGCGGGGTTTTGTAAGAATTTTTTCAGGTGAATCAGAAGGGAAAAGCATTGGGGTTCAGTACAAAGCACTTCCCCCCAGCTGAGTATAAAGATTACAGAGTCGCCTCTTCCTCTACAGAACCCAGTTTGCCGAGAATACCACTCAATTGTTCTTCCCAGGACTTGATATCGTCCTTCAAGCGCTGATTGTCAGCTTCCAAATCAGACTTGGTTTCGCGCAGTTCTTCAATTTCCATCTTCTGCAGGCTCAGCAGTTCCATTACTTCTGAAATCCGGCCTTCCAGTTGAGTTAGTTGTTCAAGCGCCATGATAATTGCTCACTTAAAGTTCAGCGGCTCCATAGCCGGGGAAACGAAGTATAGCGCGAGACAGCATCAGGTAAAGCTGAAGGCGAAATTTGCGACATAAAAATCCGCTATACGAGGAGAGAAAGTGCACTGATGGCACCTTATTAGCCGCTGCGAGCTAAGTGAACATGCACTTTAATTTAATCATTGCTTCGAAAGACTTTGATGGTAGCAGCGAAAGCTATCGCTGCTACCAAAAGAATTCACGTAGGCAATAAAATTTAAACTGGTGGCGTTACTTAAGAATCTGTCCCATCGACTGACCCATACGAACTACTGATTCAGAGGTCAAATTTTCAGCCCACTCGCTACTGCCTTCTGGCAGCAACATAATCACCGTTGAACCGAGTAAGAATCGACCCATTTCATCACCGCGCTCAAGACAAATTGGCTTAATAACCTGTTCTGGATATTCCCATTGCTGAACTTCTTTGCCTGCCGGTGGTGTTACTAGGCCAGACCAGACTGTTTCAATACCAGCAACAATCATTGCGCCGACCAGAACTAAAGCGACGGGACCTATCTCAGTTTCAAAAATAGCAACCACTCGCTCATTACGAGCAAACAGATTAGGCACTTGTCGGGCGGTTAGAGGATTTACTGAAAATAAACGACCTGGAACATGCACCATTTGCGTCAAACGGCCTGCAATCGGCATATGAACTCGATGATAATCTTTTGGCGATAAATAAATCGTGGCAAACTTACCGCCTTGAAAAGGCGCAGCTCGTTCTTCACTTCCACCTAATAAATCAGCCAGAGAATAGTCATGACCCTTTGCCTGAAAAATACGGCCATTTTCAATATTACCCAACTGACTAATCGCACCGTCTGCAGGACATACTAATTGCTTGGCATCTTCTGGTAATGGACGCATCCCTTGCTTCAGACTTCGGGTAAAGAAGTCGTTGAAGCTTTCGTAGCTTTCCGGATCTTCTCTCTCAGCTTGACTCAGATCTACTTGATAGCGTTTGATAAACCAGTGAATGATTTTGTTTTTCAGGTTTGGCATACCTTTATTGGCAGCCAAGCTTCCAACCAATCGAGACAGTAAATGGTGTGGCACGGCATGCTGGATTCCAGCAATCAGGCGTTCTGTATTGTCTTGTTTCACGGATAGTGTCCTGAAAAAACGTGTAATTAATTTTCTACCGGGGTGTCATCACTGTTACCCCACTCGCCCCAAGATCCTGCATAGCCTTTGACGCGCGAATATCCAAGAAGGGTCATAATCAGCCAAGTATAAGATGAACGATGGTGTGTCTGACAGTGAGTAACTATTAATTTATCTTTAGTAATTCCCTGTTGATCCAATTGTCGCTGCAAATCTTTCAGCGGCAACATTCTCATTGCATCATCTGCTGACCAAGTTTTACGCCAATCCAAATTCACAGCACCAGGAATATGCCCCGCTAAATTTGCCAGCTTCTTTTCACCAGAAAATTCTTGGGGTGATCGCGCATCCCATATCACTAACTGGTCTTCACCAAGTAAAGCAAGTAATTCGGTCTTGGAAATCAAGCTCTTGCCGCTAAAAATAAATTGATTATCAACTACTTCTGGCAAGTTAACCTCAGATTCCAATGGCAAACCTGCTCGAATCCAACTTGGTAATCCACCGTTCAGATAACAACTATTTTTCAGGCCAAATTGCTCCAACACCCACATCAACCTAGCAGAGCGCCCGCCGCCCATATCGTCATAAGCGATAATAGTTTTACTGCCATCAATACCATGGCTGGCAAGTGTTTGCTTCAGCTGTGATAGCGGCGGTAACAGCCCCGGTGCTGGCTGCTGGTTTAGCGTGAGCAGGTTGTAGTCTAGAAAAATAGCACCTGGAATATGCTGCTGTTGATAACGCTCAGCAGTGCCCATATCAACCAATAAAATCTGGGGATCAGATAGCCGCTCAGACAGTTGGCTTGCCTCGAGCAGTCTAGGAAGTGTCGTAGAAGTAGTCATGAAAATCAGCTTTATTGGCCCGCAAGAAAGTTGATTGTAACTGGGGCAGCCTAAGCTGTAAAAATCGCACTGTTGATGGTGAATGATCCAGCCATCGCTACAGTAAACCTACTCTGCTATTCGGCTAAATATTGCCAACTGTCTGCACCATCGAAATTTTGCACGGCCAGCTCAGTTAATTTATCGTCATCTAACATTCTGGCATTGATTGTCACTCTTAGTTTTTTAGATGACACATAGTGTGTACAGCAACCACATTCTAGGCAATAATGAAGTTATTTATCTAGAGATATCAGCCGTAGTCAGCGTAATATTTCTGCAATGGCATTGTGCTGCTACTGTATTATTTGCCCTCTCCAATTCAATTATATTTCAGTTAAATTTAAGCAATAAAATAATACATTTTTTTTGAATTATTCATATAAAAAGAAGTATTGTTAGAAAAATTTCCCGTTTAATTTAACTGATCCAGATTACACTTGGTAGCACTTTTACAGCTTCTGCCTGTTCAAATTGATCTTACCAATTGCACTTTAGTCAATCAGTTGATAATAATAGTGCTGCTGCACAAAACTCTGAGGACGCTATGTTTGGCTTGGTCAAGCAACCCACTAAAGTTCTAACAGACAAAGATCTGGAAGAAATGACACTGGTTGAATTACAACAAGCTCGCCGCAAACGCTGGGCTAGCGACCAACAACTCAAACGTATCAGCCAAGAATTGGCTCGGCGAGACCCGCTTACAGATTGGAGTTGCCAGCGCTGTGGGCGAGAGAAGTACCACGAGAAAGAAATTTTTACCGATGGTAGCTATGGCGATAGCATGTTTCAGTGGGAACGGTACAAATTTCATGCTGTCATTTGCAACTATTGCGGCAAATCTGAATTCTATAATACCCGTATGACTTCAGATGATGATGGGTTTGGAGTGTTTAGTCCAGAGCATTAATCACGACTTACTTTGAATGGATTAATATCTATTTCTAAAAACCCCAAAAGCCACTAACTTTATATAATTATTTTGAGTGCCAAAGCTTTTAGATAATTTTTTCCAATATAACCATTGCATTGAACATAATAAACGCAACATTTTTATTCCATGAAGAACCTGGAAACTTATTGTTATTTCTGAGTATTCCTTTGTTGAACTCAGGAACAACCCCCCATTGAAAGGTTATTTTTTTCTGACGACCAAAGACATGCAGCAGGCCTTCCAACCTAAATGAAATCCGAAGAAAACTCAGCAATAAATCCCATAGCTTTCAGTGCCGAAACATAATCAACAAAGTATAAAACCATAGAATCAGTTCTGTTTTCATCTGGCTTCTTAATTATTATTTTAAAATCAAATGTGACCTTGTATTTTTCCATGTAGCTTATAATTACAGCCAATAAATCATGAAATCTTTCTTCATCATATTCAATGTAAACTTTGAACTGCACTTTTTCTGGGTCACTATTTTTATCAGTAAAAATCAGCTACCCAGTAAGACTTGTCTTTAAATAAAAAATTGGGCTATCAATATCTCGACAGAAACTCGGCATCATGACAGATATAAAACAAACATAATAATTTATAAATACATGCTTTTTTTGTTCTAGCAAAGAGGCAACTTCACCTCTTTTTATCGGTTTGTTTTTATGTTCAGAGCTCACCAGAGCATTATAGACAGATAAGTGGCCATCGGTAGATCGAATAAACTCTTCGAATCGAGGCCTTAGTTTAAGATATACCTTTTGAAAATTTTCCCTGACATCTTCAATATGAATATTATTCAATACAATACGTAAATTTTTTTCAGATATTTTTTTGCACCAATATTTTCAAAAAGAATAGGGGAATTAACTGGCGGTGCATCTTCAAGTTCTTCAATACTCAATGCTTGGGATTGCTGGCTAGTAAAGCGGTGTTCTATTGATTGCTCTAATCCTCTGGGCGAGCCGATATGGATCGTTCTAAAATAGGTAATTCGCTAGGAACAACTCTACTTCGCTCCCTAAAGCCAGGAAAGCAACATAATAAACTCGCGATAACTTTCGGCAGCATATTTAGATAATTACTTAACTAATTTATTTCAGTGTAGGCCAGACAGATACTACCGCTATCTTCGAGTTAATTTCATTAACAACGGCTTTAACAGCATCTTCAACTTTGGCTGCTGGTTTGCCGAAAATTCTACTGGTCGACAGGCTTTAATTCCCGCTAGACCTATGCGTCCGGTATATAACCCTAAGCCTAGCCCTTGCATGATTTTTGATGCACTAAGGCTGGCCAGTGAAGCGATACCCGCTTCGCCGACTAGCTGATCGAGTAATGCTTCACTGGCACCCGCCAATGCCAAATGATTAATCACCGACTTCATCAAACGCCAACGATTGGCTAATGAGGGTCGCAGACCGTAAATCTGGCCAATTTGATTAAGCATTTTAGTATTGCGATAGAGTGAGAACAGCATATCTAAACCAACCCAAGGGCTCAGCGCAACTACGGTGCCGGTCGTTAAGCTATGTTGTGAAATTAGCTTCAGTGCTTGCTGGTCGAGCGGCTTTAAAAAGTGCTGCTCAATGTGATTCAAAGTTTCTAAATCATCGGCATAGTCAGGCAAACTATCTAAAGTTTTTTGTAGTAGTTCGGCATGTGGTTTTCCAGCATACAAACTTTGAAACCGATGAATCAGGCTCGCTCTGGCAGCATGACTTCGCCCTTGGCTATTTTCAGTTGCCGTTTCATTCTCGACCTGACTTTGTAGCGCCAGTGCTTGAAGGTCTGCGGCAATTTGTAAATCATGATCTGATAAAAATGAGCACACTGCTTTAATGCTAAAGCCAGTTAAACCCATCATTAATGCTGAAAATGCTGCAGCCAGACTCCAATGCGTATTTAATGCGGCACTAAATATTTGCCAAACTTCATAACCAGCAATCACACCAATAATCGTCAACAATGAAATAACAAAACCTTTCAAACCGGCGATTGGCAGTTTTTCCAATGTCAGTAACGATGATAAATTTGAGGTATTAAAATCAATATCGGCAACCGATTCGATGGATTGCGGCAATTGATCTTCCGTTGAATCTATTTCAGGCTGCCAATCTCGTCCTTGAAGTTTTTCTTTGGCTTGCGGTTGCTTAGTCTGTTGTTTTTTATGCTCGGATTCAGGCTTAAAGCAATAGGCTTGACGATCTTGATTTTGGTTATTTTTTTCATTATTAATCATAATTTATCACCAACAATAACCTGTAGCAGACTATCTAAACGAATATGTGGCAAGCATGCATTGTGTTGTCCGGCTAAAGCAGCAGGTGGACTTAACAAGGGTATTTTCCATTCAATAAATGGCTGCCATACTAATTGCCCTTGTTCAGTATTCGCTGGAATTTGCTCCGGAATTGGCGGATGCACATAGCCAATCGGTTGGCCTTGAGCATTATGACCAACAATTGCAGCTTGGCCTTGATTAATCGTTTCTTTAGATGCCCTAATCGCTGAAATTGCCTCAATTGCTGGTGTGACACCTTGGTGACGTGCTTGACGATATGCCGCTTGAACCACTTCGGCTAATAGCTGGCGCATCGCTTCATGATCGCTAGCAACTAACTGATCAATTTTGCTTGCGACAAATAAAACCTTATCTATTTTTGGTGAAAACAGACGTGCTAATTTTCCTTGCTTACCATAACTAAAGCTTCGTGAAATACCACTCAGTGCTTGGCGAGTGTCTTGCAGTTTATCTGGCCCACCATTCAATGATGCAATTAGATCGACTAAAATAATTTGTCGATCGATTTTACTAAAAAACTCGCTATAAAAAGGTTTCACTAGTTGATCGACATATTGCTGATAGTGTTTTTTACACACTTTATACCAGCTATTCTCTTCGGCATTTTCCAATTGTTCCAATGACCAGCTCTTAGCGCCCGTCAAAGGAATAAAATTACATAAATCTGCTTGAGCCAATTGACTGCTGGCGTCGTCAGATTGGCCTGTTGCGGCTGACCAATCACCGGTTAAAAATCGCCCAGGAAAGATCTGGCTAAAACCTTGGGCTTTAGCATCAAGTAGATATTCAGAAAATTCGATGATTAATTTATTTAATTCAGATTGATCAAAGCTCGCTAACGGTGCCAAACTTGATATTTTTTTCGCTAGCTGCTGCCCTCTTTCTGTTCGGTTGAATAGCTCAGCATACCAAGCAGACCAGTCCGCAAAACTCATTTCTAACAGCTGTAGATCTAACAACCATTCGCCAGGGTAATCTCGAATTTCAATCCAACAAGAATAATACTCTCGCTTTAACGGATTAAAATTAGCATCTTTTTTGGCCAATTTAAGCTCAAGCAAACAGCCGCTAATACCACGAGTCGCTTCAGGCCACTGCGGATGGGCTTCGGTCAGATTGGCTAGCGATGCTTGGTAGGGAAAAAGCGGTAAATCATCTAACGGATGGATTTTTGCCCCGAGTAATCGTTGGTCCATTGCCGGTGCAAAGCCGCCTAACTTGGCAGATTCCCCTTGCAACAATTGATTAATCAGACTGGTGATGAAAGTAGTTTTTCCGCTGCGTGAAAGGCCGGTAATACCGATACTAAAACGCCGGTCGGATATTCGCTGTAGCTGTTTTTTTGCCGCACGGCGGCCAACTAATGCATTTTCTGCCAGAGACTTCGACCAGCGATTCCAGCTCGATGATAAACTGGTTTTTGAACTGCTCTTTTCCGGCATACACACCTCCCAACCATTTTGATATGGCAATCTGCTACCAGCAGATCGCCATTAATTTATTTTTAATCTTCCAATAATCTATGGGGCTTGGGTGTGATTCCCAATAGCTTTCTAAAGAAACTTTTCAGATCTTCCAGCAGCATGTAGTTCACAGGAATTAAAATCAGCGTGACAAAGGTGGTAAATAGCACCCCAAAGCCAAGTGAAATCGCCATTGGAATGAGGAACTGTGCTTGAGTAGATTTCTCTAACAGCAATGGGCTAAGGCCAGCGAAGGTGGTTAAAGAAGTTAAAATAACTGGCCGGAAACGTGCCGCACCACTCATGCTAACCACTTCTAACAAGGAACGGCCTGAGCGCTTCTGTCGGTTGATATAATCCACCAAAACCAACGAATCATTCACCACCACGCCGGTTAAAGCCAGCATACCCATAATGCTCATAATCGATAGCGACTTGCCCATTATTAAATGGCCAAGAACCGCCGCTGCTGCGCCAAATGGTATCACCGACATCACCATCAATGGCTGTGAATAACTTTTAAATGGAATCGCCAGCAGCACATAAATCACAAACAATACAAATACCA
This sequence comes from Pelagibaculum spongiae, assembly GCF_003097315.1. Classification (NCBI taxonomy): domain Bacteria; kingdom Pseudomonadati; phylum Pseudomonadota; class Gammaproteobacteria; order Oceanospirillales; genus Pelagibaculum; species Pelagibaculum spongiae. The sequence continues at coordinate 158,473 of NZ_QDDL01000006.1, read as the reverse complement.
AACCTGCCACCAAGCTGGAGAAGGATTCATCCTGCTCCCGAGCTTCACCTTCCAGCGAATAGGTAACATCAGAATAATCGGCCAAAATGGTAGGTAAATCTTCAGATAATGCACGCATCACCGCACCAACATCACCAGTTTCCTTATTAATATCTGCAGTGACATTGGCGGTTCTAAAGCGGTTAACTCGCTCAATCGATAGTGGACTAACCCCTTGTTTTAATTCGGCCAACTGATTAAGCGGCAAGCGGGCACCATCTGGCGTTCGAATGATTAGGTTTTCCAGCTGGCTTAAATTACTTCGCTCTGATTTGGGATAACGCACCATCACCCGAATATCATCACGGTCCCGCTGAATTCTTTGCGCTTGAAAACCATATAACGCATTACGAACTTGGCTGGTTAAATCCCTCTGGGTCAAACCTAATGTAATCGCTTCAGGCTTGAGGATAATTTGTAGTTCTTGCTTACCTGAGGAAAGGCTATCGCTAATATCAAATATATCGGGAAATTGTTTTAACCGCTGTTTGATTAATAACGCCGCCTGTTTTAACCGATCAAGATCTTTGCCTTGCAACTGAATATCAACCGGATCCGAAGTTCGACCTATTTCTGCCCGATAATATAAATTTTCTGCACCTGCTATCGAACCAATGGCTTTTCTCCATTCATTCAACAGCTCGGGCGATGACACATCTAAGGTGCGTTTTTCTGGCGCCTGAATTTCAAACCAGACCCGGCCAACATGGCTATTACCACCACCGGCAGAAGATGAAATACCCAAAATAATACTTTCGCCGGTTAGCGGATCGATATACTTCTGCTGTATTTTTTCAGCTTCATCGACCATTCGAGCAACATGGCCTTCGGTTATTTCAAATGCCGTTCCAGCAGGCATACTCAAATAACCACGCGCCACTTCTGATTCAATTCGGGGAAAGAACACAAACTTTACCCAGCCACTAGAAACCAGAGAGAAGATAATAATCAGCAAGCCAATAAACACACTAATGCTTAGCCCGCGCCAGCGAAGTGCCTTTTCAAGAAATGGTTGATAAAAGCGTAATATTGCACGTTCAAAACCATCAGCAATTGCTTGTTGAATTCGGCTGAGCCGATTGCCTTCGCCGGGCTTTTTCATTCGTATGTGGCGCAAGTGTGCTGGTAAAATCAATTTCGATTCCACCAGAGAAAATAGCAATACCGGGATAATAATATAAGGAATTTGGGCAAACAATTTTCCTCGAGCACCTTCAATCAGCATAAGAGGAATAAACGCTGCAATCGTTGTTAGCACACCAAAAGTTACTGGTACAGCAACTTCTTTTGTTCCCTCAATAGCGGCTTGTAGCGGATCTTTACCCTTTTTTAAATGGGTATAAATATTCTCCCCTGTGACAATTGCGTCATCTACTACAATGCCGAGCACTAGAATAAATGCAAACAAAGAAAGGACATTAATGGATACGCCCAATTCTGGCATTAAAGCAAAACCACCGAGGAAACAAACCGGAATACCCGCAAATACCCAAAAGGCTACCGAAGGCCGTAAAAATAGCGATAACAGTAGCAGTACTAACAAGCCACCTTGCCAAGCAGATGTGGTTAAAGTGTTTAGGCGGGCTTTAACTATTTTGGAGCGATCGCGCCATAAGTTGAGCTTAACCGAATCGCCTAAAGTAACCTGCCGCTCTGCAACAAATGCTTTTACCGCATCGGCAACTTCTATCGCACTTTGTGTACCGGTTCGGTAAATCTCAATGCTCATTGCCGGCCGACCATTAAATAAATCTTGGCCAGGCGCATCTTCAAAACCATCAATGACCGTCGCAATATCACCCAGTAATAATCGGCTGCCATCGGCACTACTTCTTAAGGGGATTGCCTCAAAATCATCTCTCTGCCAAGCCTGATTACGGCTGGTTACTAGAATTTCACCACCCTGAGTTCGCAAGTTACCCGCTGATAAATCCAGCGAACTGACTGAAACCGCTTGCGCCACTTGAGCAAGCGTTAAATCATATTGACGTAGAACAGCATCGGATACTTCAATCGAAACTTCCCGATCACGGCTAACATCCAACTCAACTTGACTAACCTTGGGCAGTATTTGCAATTCATCTCGTAATTGTTCAGCCACCTTGCGCAATTCAGTTTCTGGTAAATCTCCACTGACCACTAAACTGATTACTTCACGCTTAGTATCGAATAGATTAACCGTTGGCCGCTCGGCTCCTGACGGTAAAGTAGATAATGCATCGAGGCGGTTTTTTATTTTATCTCGCAGTTCTTCAGGGTCGTAACTAGGTGAAACTTCAACTACTACGCTGGAAAAACCTTCACTACTGGTAGAGCTAATCTTTTTGACCCCTTCTAGGTCAAATATTTCTTCTTCCAACCGGCTGGTAACTGTTTGCTCAACCTCCGCAGGCTGCGCACCTGGCCAGCTAACTGAAACAGAAACTAAATCTAATTCAAAATCAGGGAATACTTCCAATGGCAGGCGAGAGCTTATTGACCAGCCACCCATCATTAAAATAAAAATCATTAATAAATTGGCAGCAACCGGATTGCGCGTAAACCAACTGATCATAAATCAGCTCCGGTTTGCTTGGCTTTATTTTTATCGGTTTTAGCTTTTTTTGCTACGGGTAATGAACTGTCTCTGGCTAAGGTACCTGTTACCACATCGGCACCTAGAGGGCTCACTACCAGCTGTTCACCGTTAGTAATTCCTTGAATAACTGATTGACCATCACTGCTATGCAATAACTGAACTTGCCGCGACTCTAAGCGACCCTGATTTAAAATCCATACTTGGTTACCTTGATGCACTGCCGAAGCGGGTACGACAAAAACCTGCTTTAATATTTTGCCTTTAATTTTCGCCTCAACAAATTGTCCAACTAATAATGGCGCTTGGTTCGACTGATGCTGAGATAAACTTGCATAAGGATTTTCGACTTCAGCAATTAAAGATAATTGACGATTTTGTGGATCAATTAAACCGCTACTACGAACAATTTTCGCCTGCCATTGCACTCGCTTGTTCGTTGCTGCGTTATTGCCTAAATCAGCGGTTAAAATGACATCGGGATAAACTGCTGGTGGTAAATTTAATAAACCTAAATCACGATTATTAACCGGCAGGCTGACTTCTACTCGGTCGATGGCAAATAAGCTGGCCAGCTGGCTACCGGCATTCACATATTGGCCGGGGCCGACAGAGCGGCTTTGCACCACACCATCAAAAGGTGCAAAAACAGCGGTTCGCTGGAGATTCAATTTAGCCTGATCAACGCGTGCAGTCGCTGAATTTACTGCCGCCCAAGCGGCCGAAAGCTGAGGCTTACGTGCAACCAACGGATCGGGAGCGCGGTTACCATTAATTACCTTCCAGTCAGCCAATGCTTGTTTAGCTTGAGCTTGCTCGGTAGCAAAGCCTGCTTCAGCGTTGGTCAAATCGGCCTCTGCTTGGGCCAGACTGTTTTGGTAGTCTCGAGCATCGATTTGCAGCAGCAACTCACCTTTTTTAACTTGGCCGCCCTGCTTAAAGTTTTTTCCCAGTTCAATTAATTGACCAGAAACTTGGCTAGATAAAGTGGTCGTTGAACGCGACGCCACCCTGCCAAATGCGGTTAATTCAATCTGATAATTAGTTGGCTGCAATTTTAATACATCAACCAGCCGTGCTTTTTGTACTTGTTGCGGCCGTGTTTTAGCTTGCGGCGGATTAGATAAAATAAATTTAGCTACAACACCGGCAACCAATAAAACCACAACTGCGGCAATAACTACTTTAACTCTCTGGCTCATGATGTCTCACTGGAAATTACGGCAAAGCTCTGGCACCCAGAGCGCTGTATAAATCGATACGATTAATTAATAGCTGAGTGGTGACAACTACTAGTTGCTGTTCTGCCTGATCGGCACTTCTTTGTGCTTCAAGTAGATTTAAATAATCCGTTAAGCCTCGGCCGTATTGTTCTTTGGTTCGAGTTTCTGCAGCACGAGATTGCTCTAATGCCACTTGATAAGCAGCCTGTTGCGTGCGCAAATGTTGCTCAGCAGACAAGGCAGTTTCAACCTCGGTTAAGGCAGACAGCAAACTATTGTTATAGCTGGCTTCTGCTATTTCAGCTGCTGCTTGATTGGCTTGTTGATTGGCCTTTAAACGCCCGCCGTTAATAATGGGCGCAGTTAAATTGCCTGCTAAATTCCACAGCAATCCTTGGCTGGAAAAAATATCGGAAAACTCATTACTGCGACCACCAGCGGCAGCTGTCAGACTAATCGATGGAAAACGCGCCGCATGTGCCGCGGCCAAACGGCTATCAGCGGCAGCCAATCGAGCTTGTGCAGCTAATAAATCAGGTCGACGGGTCATTAACTCAGAAGGAATACCGGCTGGTAATACATCCGGTAAGTTAGGAAGTGCACCGGCGGCTTTGATTTGTCCGGCAGGATAACGCCCCAACAAACTTTCCAGAGATAAAACCGCAGCATCCAGTGCTTGTTGGCGACTGGCGACTTCAGCATCAGCACTCGCCAGAGTCGATTTGGCCAAATGCACATCACCAATATTTCCCAAGCCCCGGTTATAACGCGCTTGTACCAATTCCAGACTGATATTTCGGCTATCTCGACGTTGCAGAGCCAAACGTTTTTGCGCCACGGCTTGCTGCAAATTGAACCAGCTTCTAGCAACCGATGCGGCAATGGTTAACTGAGCTGACTGCAAATCGGCTTCGCTGGCGAGGTAATCTTGCTGTGAAGCACTATTTTGATTGGCAATCCGCTGAAATAAATCCAATTCCCAACTGACATTAAGCTGCAGATTATGCCCGGTCGAGGTCAATTCATTGCTGCGGCCTCGCTGAGAACCGGCAGATAAAGAAAGTTGCGGTTTACCATCGGCACTAGAAATTCGCGCCAAGGCAGCAAAACGGCGCAAAGTTGCTCGGCTGGCTGCTAAAGAGGGATTAGCTTGTACGGCTTCTTTAACCAAAATAGTCAATTGAGGATCAGCAAGCTGACTGGCCCAGCCATCAATAGCTGATTCACTCTGCGCTGATTGCCAATTTTGCGGCAGTTCTGGCACAGGCTGAGCGTTTCGTGTCGGTGGATTCAGACTACAACCTGCCATTGCTAACGACATCACTAGCGTCGCGACTAATTTCATTACAGAAGGAGTTGAACCGATTTTTAATGAAACAGGTGTCATTACCAGAATCCATCACAGCTATAAATTTTCAATATTGTGCACTAGTTTTGGTCAACTTGAGCGTTAGCCAGAACAAATTGTGCGACAGTATTAACAGGGGTGATTTTGCCACGGAGAAGACTGCTTATGGTGTAATGAATATGAAAGTAGCCATGCTTATTTAACAGTCCAGCATCAAGCGCTAAAAATTTGCTAACGCCTCTCGTGTAAATAAAAGAAAATTATCTCACCGCTGGCAATCATCAAATAAGTTAACCAATGAACTCTACTTGACGGAAAGCCCGCGCCGACATCTTCAAATTCAACGTTATCAGCTGGATTATTCAACTCGTGCCTTAGTGCAAGAATTCTATTTCGGTCGGGCAAGGCTCTAGCCATCCATTTTCGAAAACAAATACGAATAATGTTCGTACTATCTTGACCAATTCTTACCCCACTAAAAAGAGACAAGAGTGCCTTACTCATCATAGGCTGGATTAAAAACTCCGGCTGATTGACCACATAATCAGGCAATCTCCGACAAGTAGGACACGATGTAATTGGCAAGGCTTGATTACTAGAAAATGGATCGACAGATGTTCCGACTCCGCGAGGAGCGTAATGATGTGAGTTCTCGACCCAGCGCTTCCAACAATTAGTATGAAAAATATGACCACAGCTAAGAACCGCAATTAGACATGGCTTTTCTACCGGTAAATCAAGTGCACAGACACCTTTAGGAAAATTAATATGGTCAACAGTATCGTCCCACCCCAGCTTTGCCGACATTAATTCATCAAGCTGAACCTCAGCAATTTCTTCTAAACAAATCGCACAATAAAATTTCATAAACCCCATTTCCCGGCCTGCACCTCAGCGATTAAGCAACAGATGCTTTCCCTTAGCTAAACCTCTATAATAGCCCGATTTTGCAGTCCCTCTGATCGCCCGAGTTATTCCCGGCCAGCCAGCATGGCGCTGTACCCTTATCCTTTGACTAGATAAAGTTATGTTCTATCAAGATAGCTATGAAGTAATCGTTGTTGGTGGCGGGCATGCAGGTACTGAAGCAGCTTTGGCCGCCGCTCGAACCGGCGTTAAGACGCTATTGCTGACTCACAATGTCGATACGCTGGGCAACATGTCCTGTAACCCAGCAATTGGCGGTATTGGCAAAGGCCATCTGGTTAAGGAAATCGATGCCATGGGCGGTGCGATGGCACTGGCCAGCGATGAAGCCGGAATCCAGTTTCGTACCTTGAATGCTCGCAAAGGCCCAGCAGTACAAGCGACTCGTGCGCAAGCAGATCGCATTTTGTACAAAGCCGCTATTCAACGCATTTTAGGCAACCAACCCAATTTGGAAATTTTCCAGCAGCCAGTTGATGATCTGCTGATTGAAAATGACCGCGTGGTTGGCGTAACCACTCAAATGAATTTGTCATTCCGCGCCAAAACCGTGGTGATTACTGCCGGTACTTTCCTCTCCGGTAAAATTCACATTGGTCTAGAAAACTATACCGGCGGCCGTGCAGGTGACCCTTCTTCCGAAACGTTAGCAGCTAAGCTGCATGATTTACCGTTTCGTATTGAACGGTTAAAAACTGGCACGCCACCTCGTTTAGATGGCCGCACTATCGACTGGTCAGTATTGGAAGAGCAAGCCGGTGATTTCCCAACCCCGATATTTTCTTATCTGGGCAACCGTGAAATGCAGCCAAAGCAAATCAGCTGTTTTATCGCTCGGACTAACCTGCAAACCCATGATGTTATCCGTTCGGGTATGGACCGCTCACCTTTGTATACCGGTAAGATTGACGGTATCGGCCCGCGTTATTGCCCATCGGTTGAAGACAAAATCATGCGTTTTGCCGATAAGGATTCACACCAGGTGTTTATGGAGCCAGAAGGCCTAACCACCCACGAAGTGTATCCCAACGGTATTTCCACTAGCTTGCCATTTGATATACAAATCGGTTTAGTGCGCACAATGAAAGGCTTGGAAAACGCCCGAATTATTCGCCCAGGCTATGCGATTGAATATGACTTTTTTGATCCGCGCGATTTGAAAGCATCTTTAGAAAGCAAATTCATTGCAGGCTTGTTCTTTGCCGGTCAGGTTAACGGCACCACAGGTTATGAAGAAGCAGGCGCTCAAGGTTTGATTGCCGGTTTAAATGCTTCGCTGCAGACCCAAGAAAAAGAAGCTTGGACGCCGCGACGTGATGAAGCCTACATCGGCGTATTAATTGATGACCTAATTACCCTTGGCACCAAAGAGCCCTATCGGATGTTTACCAGCCGCGCCGAATATCGCTTGTTGCTGCGTGAAGATAATGCCGATATTCGTTTAACCGCCAAAGCACGTGAATTAGGCTTAGTCGATGACCATCGCTGGGCAACTTTCCAGACCAAACTAGAATCGGTCGAGCTAGAAAAACAACGCCTAAGTACTTTAATGGTGACGCCACATTCTGATGCCGGCAAAGCATTAATCGAACAAACCGGCCAAACCATGAGCAAGGAACAACTGGTCGATCAATTACTGCGCCGCCCAGACCTGACCTACGCCAAGCTAATGAAAATTGACGGTATTGGCCCGGGTGTTGACGATGAAATGGTCGCCAACCAAGTGCAAACCCAGATTAAATATGCCGGTTATATTAGCCGTCAGTTAGAAGAAATTGAAAAGCTGCGCCGTAACGAAGAAACCAAATTGCCCGAGCAAATGGACTTTGCTTCTATTTCTGGATTATCTAACGAGATTGTCCAAAAACTACAAAATCATAAGCCAGAAACACTCGGTCAGGCTTCTCGTATTTCCGGCATAACACCTGCCGCTATTTCATTATTGTTAGTGCATCTTAAAAAACGCAGCTGGTTAAAAGGTCAGCAGCAGAACGGAGAGAAGTTCGCCTGATGGAACAGACTAATTTTGATCGTAATGCCTTGCTAGCTCAGCTGGAACAAGGCATTGCCAATATGGCACTTTCATTGCCCGAAAGCGCACCAGAGCAGTTAATTGATTATTTACAGCTGCTGCACAAATGGAATAAAACCTACAACCTGACGGCGATTCGTGAACCAAAACAAATGGTGATCAAGCATTTGTTAGATTCGCTTTCGGTCGTACCACATATCGATGGCCATCAGGTTTTGGATGTGGGCACCGGCGGCGGTTTGCCCGGTATGGCGCTGGCAATTTGCTATCCAGAAAAACATTTTTTATTACTCGACTGCAACGGTAAAAAAGTACGCTTTTTAATTCAGGCGATTGGCGCTCTGAAATTAAAAAATGTGACCGCACTACAATCACGAGTGGAATTACTCGATCGCGAAGAAGGCTTTGCTCCTAAATGGTCAGGTTCTGCCGCTGCCGGGTTTGATAACATTGTTTCCCGTGCATTTGCTTCTTTACAAGATATGATCGACGGTTGTCATAAGCTAATTGCCAAAGATGGCGTCTATCTAGCTATGAAAGGACAGTATCCTGAAGAAGAATTGTCACAACTGCCCGCAGACTGCAAACTGGTTAGCAGTAGTGAATTGAACGTACCAGAGCTAGGAGAAGCTCGGCACATTCTCAGGATCTCGCAACAACACTCAGGCTGAGGAACATCGTGGCAAAAATCATCGCAATGGCCAACCAGAAAGGCGGCGTTGGCAAAACGACTTCTTGTGTCAATTTGGCGGCCTCTTTAGCCGCAGCTAAACGCAAGGTGTTGCTGGTCGATCTAGATCCGCAAGGAAATGCCACTATGGGCAGTGGTATCGACAAGCAATCACTAGATCTTTCGATGCTGGATGTTTTGCTCGGTGAGCAACAAGCGGTGGACATTGTCCATGTAACCGACCCAGGTGTTTATCATTTGTTGCCTGCCAATGCTGATTTAACCGCTGCTGAAGTAGAAATTCTTGAATTGCCGATGCGGGAATACCGGTTAAGCTTGGCGTTAAAACCGATCCGCGATGAATACGATTACATTCTGATCGATTGCCCGCCGTCACTGAATATGCTGACGCTGAATGCGTTTGTCGCGGCAGATTCAGTATTAATTCCAATGCAATGTGAGTACTACGCATTGGAAGGTCTCTCGGCGCTGCTCGATACCATCGATTCGATCAAGGAGCAGTTAAATCCAGGGCTGGAAATCGAAGGTTTATTGCGCACCATGTATGATCCTCGTTCCAGCTTGACCAAAGATGTTTCTGCACAGCTCACGGTACATTTCGGTGAGAAGGTTTACCGCACAGCAGTACCAAGAAACGTACGTTTGGCAGAAGCCCCCAGCCATGGATTACCAGTATTACATTACGATGGTAAATCCAAAGGTGCCGTATCTTATCTGGCACTGGCCGGTGAAGTAATTCGCCGCAATGAAGGCAAACGGATTCGTTTTAGTTCTAAAAGAGCCTGATTCGAGCTAGCTTATTTAAATGCTTTAACGACTATTTTGATTTCATCACGCTTATGGAAAACACATGGCAGCGAGAAAAAGAGGATTGGGCCGCGGATTGGATGCATTACTAAGTGCTGCCAAAGTTAGGCCTGAACCGACTGAATCTTCTACAGAACAACCTCTAACTGATCAAGATTACCAAGCGGTTTCTAACGGCGAAGATCAACAGCTACGTCAACTGCCAATTGAATACTTACAACCAGGTCGTTATCAGCCCCGCCGTGATATGAACCCGGAAGCACTGGAAGATCTAGCGGCATCAGTAAAAGTCCAAGGCATTATTCAGCCAATTGTTGCGCGGCAAATTGACAAGTCCGGCAAGCAATTTGAAATTATTGCTGGTGAGCGGCGCTGGCGTGCGGCACAACTTGCTGAGCTAGAGCTAGTACCGGTCATTATTCGTCAGGTAGAAGACGAAGCTGCCATCGCCATGGCTTTAATTGAGAATATTCAGCGTGAAGATCTCAATGCAATGGAAGAAGCCAGAGCATTACAACAGTTGGCTGATGAGTTTCAACTTACCCACCAAGAAATTGCTGAAGCAGTGGGTAAATCTCGTACCGGCGTCACCAACTATTTGCGCCTCAATCAGTTAAATGATGATGTGCAAAAACTGTTGGAATATGGCGATCTCGAAATGGGTCATGCCAAAGCATTGCTCGGTTTATCCGGCAACCAGCAAAGCGAAGTCGCACAACAAGTTGTCGCCAAGGGCATGAATGTTCGGGAAACCGAAGATTTGGTCCGCCGCAACCAGCAGCCTGAGCAAAAGCCAACAACTAAATCGATTGATCCAAATATTAATGAATTACAACAGAGATTAACCGATCGTCTGGGTGCTAAAGTTGCGGTTCAGCATAGCGCTAAGGGCAAAGGTAAATTGGTAATTCATTATAGCGACCTTGATCAGCTAGATGGCATATTGGCGCACATCGAAAAATAAATATTTCCTATTAAAAAAGCCGCAAAAGCGGTTTTTTTAATGCTTTCTATTTTAGGTGAAATTAATGCTGCATATGAGTCATCGCAATTTTTGTGTCTCTAAAAGCTGCCTGCATTAATGCTAAAATATCTGGTGCTTGCTCTAAACGATTCTCACGAACCGACTGCTCTAAATGTCGAGTTAACTCAGCCATTCTTTTAGCGCCCAAAGAAGCGCAACTAGATTTTAACGACTGCAACAATCGTTCTAATACTTTTAAATCAGCATTTCTGGTAGCCGCGGCAATGTCTTCAAGAAAACGCGGTGTTTCTGCAATATAATTTTGCTTTATTTCATCAAATGCTGCACCAGTAATTTGGCGCATACTATTAAACACTATCTGATCAAGCAATAAAATATCTTGAACTTCTCTGCTTATAACTGCAGTAGTATCTTCGCGCTTTGCAGAAAAAACACCTGAACCACCAGATCTTTCTAAAGGCATCGGAGTTTGTGTTTTATTAATCCAATCTGAAAGCTTACTTTGCAGTAGTTTCCTTTTAACCGGCTTGCTAATGTAATCATCCATACCTGCCGCTAGGCACTGCTCTCTATCACCTTCCATTGCATTGGCCGTCATCGCAATAATAGGCACATGCAGCCCTGAGTTTGATTCTTTACGGCGAATGGCGGTGGTTGCCTCATAGCCACTCATTATTGGCATTTGGCAATCCATTAAAATGACTTTTGGCGAAAACTTTTCCCAAGCCTCGACTCCTTCCTGACCATTATTAGCAACCTCCACTCGGTAACCAATTTTACTCAGCATTGCCAGAGCAACTTTTTGGTTCACGACATTATCTTCAACCAATAAAATGATATCTGAAGATTGCCTGGCCTGCTCATCTACTGCATGAACTACAGCATTTTGTTGTTTTTTCGCCTGATGGCGGCCCAGCACATCGGCAGTTAATTGTTTAAGCTTTTCTCTTTTATACGGTTTAGATAAGCAACCATCTAGACCGTTATCTGATTGCTCTTTAAGGCTCATCATACCCGAAGATGACAGCATGATTCGACGAATGTTTTCCAGTCGCGGTGTTGCCTTCATTTTTCTTGCCAGCGACAATCCATCATCACCTGGCATATTTAAATCTAAGAATGCAATATCATAATCGTTGCCGTTATTTGCTGCATTCAACATTTTATTTAATGCTTCATCGGTATTAACTGCTTCTTCTGAAGTCATTTGCCATGCATCGAGATAGCGACGCAGTATCTCTCTATTAATGTGATTATCGTCAACGATCATCGCTCGTTTACCGGTTAAAACAACTGGGTCGCGAATTTCATTTTCAATCGCATTGGGGCAGATTTTCATGGGTAGTTCAAAGTAAAAAGTAGAGCCTTTCCCTTCCTCACTATCAATGCTAATTTTTCCACCCATTAACTCCACCAGCTGGCGTGAAATTGCCAAGCCTAAGCCTGTTCCACCAAATTTCCTGGTAGTACTTCCATCTGCCTGAGTAAATGCCTGAAATAGTTTAGGTACTTTATCTGCTGGAATACCAATTCCGGTATCTTGAATAGAAAAACGAACCATTGCCATGTCATTTTTACAATCAGCTAACTCAACCCTAGTCACTACCTGACCTGTTTCAGTAAATTTCACCGCATTACCCACCAGATTAGTCAAAACCTGGCGGATTCTTACTGGATCTGAAATCAATGATTTTGGCAGGCTAACATCGGTGAAACAAACTAACTCCAATTGCTTTTCACGTGCTTTTCCAGCTAACAATGCACAGACTTCATCTGCAACATCCATTACATTTAGTTCTACTTTTTCTATCATCATTTTTCCGGCTTCCATCTTTGAGAAGTCCAGAATATCGTTGATAATTAACAGTAAAGAATCTGCCGAACTGTATGCTGTTTCTACAAAATCACGCTGTGTCTCATCTAGTTCTGAATCTTTTAAAAGATCCAGCATTCCTAGCACGCCGTTCATTGGTGTGCGGATTTCATGACTCATATTGGCTAAAAATGAACTCTTGGCTTTAGCTGCTTCTAGCGCTTCTTCTTTAGCTTTGTTTGCTTGGCGTATTGCGCCTTTTAATTCTTGGTTGGAATTAGACAGCTCTTGCGTTCTTTCGGTTACTGTATGTTCAAGCTTTTCTTGGTGCTTGATTAGTGTTTTTTCCTGACGACTAATCTGCCGCAGCATTTCATTAAATCGATCATATAATTCACCAATTTCATCATGGCCATGCTTTTGAATTTGGTGTGAATAATTTTTTTCAGTGGCAATCCAATTCATGGTTTCTGATAATTCAAGAATTGGCCGAGCAATTAATTTTTGAACTCGCGCGCTTAAACCAATAGCAACTAAAATAGCCAGCAATGCAATGCCCAAAGCAAGTATCAGATTTTGTAATAGCTTGTATAACAGAGGTGTTAAGTCAGCTAACATGTGGATGTAGCCGATCAGCTGGCCATCCATCATTATTGGCTGGCCTACATACAAATCAAGACCTTGTGTATACTCACCTGGCTCTGCCATAGTTTGATATTGATGTTGATAACTAGACGAATCACCATATTTAGCAAAAACATCACCGTTTGCATTGGTAATTACTGCATGCTGAATATCAGGAATTGCAGCTAGGCTCCCTAGCAAAATTTCTGCACCTTCAATATCATCAAAACTCAAAGCAGCTTGACTGTTGCTACCCACCAATTCAGCCACAGTTTGTAACTTGCTGACGATCGCTTCTCTTGTCTTCCACAAATCATTAATAGTGAAAGCAATTAAAGTAACCAGTAATGCAGCGCCCGTTGTCACAACCAAAGCATGCCGAAGCTTCTTTTTGATTGGCCAATCATGCATTCCGCTCATCTGGCTAGTCTCCCTGACTTTTGATAATTTTTGCCAATCGTAGAAGCTGAGATTTAAAATTAAACCCTGCTTTCGATGCATTTTTACGGTGGATTAAAAATCCAATCCGTTTTCCTTTCATTTCCAATTCAACCATTCCGCCAGACTTGGCAAAACCTTTGATATCAGAGATAGTTAAAATACCTTGTTCATTGTGCTGTTGAATCCACTGTTTCATTTGTTCTGCTTTTGGATGCAAGAATGCAATGTGGCAGTCAATATCTTTGTTCGGATTTTCAAGGTAACTAATTTTAATTGTTTTACCTTGACTGACTTTATCATTAACTGCATTTAATGCTTTTCCAAATGGATTTATACCTACCACGCAAATTTTCAATTCATCGCCGTCTGCTACTGAATCGGGCCATTGAACAAATTTAGTTATTTTATAAATAATCGCTGACTTTACTGCATATTCTGAAGCAGCACATACATTGGTAGATAGGCTTAATAACAAACTACTCACCATCCAAAACTTCAGGCTTTTATTGAGGTGATTTACCATGGGTAGATCCTCATTTGAAAATAAAAGCCTTTTTTAACTTCTACTGGTACAAAACCAGTAACCTGCTCTGCAAATTCAGCATGGCTATCTGACAATAAGTTTTGCCCAACTAGAGACATTTCTATTCCATCTAATTGCCATGCTAATCGTAAATCGAGATTCCAAAAAGATGGAATGTCAGGTTCTCTAAGATTGTCTTGGAACCTGAGCCAGCTATCCAGCTCAAAGCCTCCATCAAGATCAATGCCTGCAGTAATACTAACTTGATGATCTGCGCTAATACCTTCAGCCAGATCTTCATTACGACTAGCACTGGGATTATCTTTATTGGCATGCGCGTGGGTTTGCAGTAAAGAATAATTGCCCTTTACTTTCCAACCATCGCCTTTCCATTCAGCTGATAACTCACCACCCCAAGTTTCGGCATCCATGCCATGTTCTAACTTTCCATTAACATAAAGCAGGTTAGGAATTGAATTAAATGTTGAAATGCATATGCCAAAAGTTGGATTAAAGCTATCTCCATCGAGGCAGCTACCTGTCGAAGTAGCACTGGCGACTAAATCATCATAAAAATGTAAAAATAATGCGACATCATAATTAAATCGATTATTAACTTTATGTTTAAACCCACCATTTAAAGCTAGCAACGATTCCGATTCCATATCTATATTGCCAATGGCACGCAAATATACTGGCAGTACACCAATACCAGGAATAGGTGCTTCGGCCACTTGCCGGGGGGTTAAGATATCGATTTCTCGTTCAATAATCGTAGGCGTTCTAACCGCGCGAGAAATGGCCATCCATACAGTTTGCTTTTCTTTTGGCCGCCAAAATAATCTCGCATCGGGCTGCCATTCAAATCCTGTGTATGGGTTGTTTTCAAATCGGCTACTGAGTGTTAATCGAAGTTTTTCAGGAATTAACTCGAATTCATCTTGAATGAATGCTGAGAAAAATGATTCTTTTTGATCATTGCTGATATATGAAGAATAGTCAGTCGGTAGTAACTCGTGGTCGCTAATCCGACCTTCAATACCCCAAATCAAATGCTGATTTTCGCTGATTTTTATACCTTGCTCAAAATCCAGACTGTATATGACTCTTTTTTCTCCAACCCTTGGATCTAGGCTTTTGTAGTAATCAACATAGCTTTGCAGTTGGTATGAAATATCATCGCTATCACCCCACTGATATCGCCATAATAAATGGCCACCTTCTTGTTTGCGATCTGGGTTATTTGTACTAAGAACACCACTCTGCTGATTCAAAAAAAATAACTGCGGTTTGGTATTTCCAGAATAATACTGTGCATCCAGCATATGACCGGATTCCCAATCTAAACGGCCACCAAACCGCTGAACTGTCCAGCCATCATCTGCATCAGATCCGTCAGTAAAAACACTATCGCCTTTTTCAATATGTTTGAACCAGCTTCGATAGCTACCGCCAGAGAACTCATCGCCATAACGCCAGCTAAGTTGGCTTTTTTCTTGATTGCCTGCAGAAAAACTAACAAATGCTCCTTGTGTATTATCTGAATGACGGGTAATAACATTGATAACGCCATTCACGCCATTGGAGCCCCACATCGCAGCGCCAGGACCTCTTAAAACTTCGATACGCTCGATATCTTCCAGAATTAAATCTAGAACATCCCAACTCGCACCAGAAAATAGTGGCGAGTAAACGCTGCGACCATCAATCAGTACCAGTAATTTATTTGCAAAGGATTGGTTAAAACCGCGAATGCCTACTGACCAGTTATTGGCGTTAGTTCGAGAAGCTTGAAAACCTGGAACTAACCTCAAGGCATCAATAATTGAGGTGGCGCCGCTACGTCGAATATCTTCAGAAGTAACCACTGAAATCGCCGCTGCAGCGTCAAAAATGGATTGTGCGCGCCGAGAGACTGAAGTCACCTCCATATTGACCAGTTCTTCCAGACTAAGCCCCAGTAGCTTGTCTGCCAAAACGTCATCGGCTGGCTTAGCGAACCCAAAGGAAGAGAACCCAAAACAGCAAATAAGACAGATAGCTTTATGAAGCTTGTCAGCAGATATCTGCAACAAGCACACCACTCCATGGTGAAATTAATACCTTAAAGCTAGTTCACACAGGGAAACTTGGTGGATGTTGAACAAGAGGTTTGCAAGCAGACTCACAAAAATACCGTCAGAAAGCGTTCTGACGGTATTTTGAAACAAATAGAAACCGAAAAAATCAAAACGGAAATTAGTCGATCTTCAACCAGGATAATGCATCAGCAAAGATGTCTTTACGCTGCGCACCTTTAGACTCCAGTACTTTAACCATTTCAATGATCATTTCAGGTTGGCCACACAGATAACTTTGGTACTCAGCTAGTTGGCTAAAATCTTCAGCGATTGTCTGCTGAACCCAGCCTGCTCGACCCTGCCAAGCGTGTTCTGGAAGTGCATCAGAAACCACAGGCACATAACAAAATTGTTGATATTGCTGACTCCAAGCGTTTGCTTGAGCATCAGCATATAAATCTTCTGGCACTTCAGCGCCAAAATAGAATTTGATAGGCCGATTAGGATTATCTGCTAATGCTTGTTCGATCAAGGCGCCAATCTGACTAAAGCCGGTTCCTGTCGCAACAAATAATAACGGCTGGTCGGCGTTCTCACTCAATAAACATTGGCCATATGGACCACGCAAGCGGATCGGCAGATCACTTTTTAACATACTTAACAAACGCGCTGGCAGCTCGGAACCTGCTCGACAGCGAATATGCATTTCCAGTCGACCGCTGGAATCTGGCTTGTTGGCAATTGAAAATGGCAATGCAGAATCATCTTCAAACAAGAATTCCAGATATTGTCCGGCTTTGAATTCCAGTGCGCACTGTTTATTAGCAGGTGATAATTGCGCGATATACAAGGTCGAATTAAGCTGCTTCAGGGAGTGAACCTGATAATGGCAAAGCTGGGCATTTTTGCTCAAGGATGTGCTCCTAACTACTTTTAGCTTTTGCTTGAGGCTGGCAAAAGTAATTTATTGTGGCATTGCCGTCAAATTCATCAACAATAACCATATAATAAAAAAGGATTATTTCTAATCCTCTTTTCGCGCAATTTAATCTAGCGGGATGTTCAGTTTATCCCACATCTGATCTACCCGATCTTTTACCGATTGATCCATAGTGATTGGTTCTCCCCATTCACGGCTAGTTTCACCCGGCCATTTATTGGTTGCATCCATACCCATTTTTGAACCAAGACTTGCAACCGGTGACGCAAAATCCAAATAATCGATGGGTGTATTCTCAATCAGTAATGTATCGCGTGCTGGATCCATTCGAGTGGTTATCGCCCAAATTACATCGTTCCAGTCGCGGGCATTGATATCGTCATCACAGACCACTACAAACTTGGTATACATAAACTGACGTAAGAACGACCAAACTCCCATCATGACTCGCTTGGCATGGCCGGGATATTGCTTTTTCATTGTGACAATTGCCATCCGATAGGAGCATCCTTCAGGCGGCAAATAAAAATCGACAATTTCTGGGTACTGTTTTTGTAAAATCGGCACAAACACTTCATTAAGCGCCAAGCCTAAAATTGCAGGTTCATCTGGTGGCCGCCCGGTATAGGTGCTGTGGAAAATCGGTTTCTGTCGCATAGTAATTCGCTCGACAGTAAATACCGGAAAACTTTCTACTTCATTGTAATAACCGGTGTGATCACCAAACGGGCCTTCTGGCGCCATTTCATTAGGGTGAATAACACCTTCAAGAACAATTTCAGCTGAGGCTGGTACTTGAAGATCATTACCGATCGATTTAATTACTTCAGTACGACTATCTCGTAATAAACCGGCAAAGGCATATTCAGATAAAGTGTCTGGTACCGGAGTAACCGCCGCCAAAATAGTCGCAGGGTCTGCACCTAATGCGACAGATATCGGAAAAGGTTTTCCTGGGTGGGCTTTTTTCCACTCATGAAAATCTAGCGCACCACCTCGATGGTGCAACCAACGCATAATCAGTTTATTTCTGCCAATTAACTGCTGGCGATAAATACCTAAATTCTGCCTTGGCTTTTCTGGGCCTCTAGTGATCGTCAGACCCCAAGTAAGCAGCGGGCCTGCATCACCGGGCCAGCAGGTTTGAATCGGCAACTGGTTTAAATCAACCTGATCACCTTCTAAAATTATTTCCTGGCAGGGTGCTTTGCTGACTTGTTTCGGTGCCATGGTGAGCACTTTTTTATAGAGCGGCAGCTGCTTGAAAGCATCCTTCATACCCTTGGGCGGTTCAGGTTCTTTCAACGCAGAGAGAAGCTTGCCAACTTCCCGCAAAGCCTCAACTGAAGATTCACCCATACCCAAAGCAACACGCTCTGGCGTACCAAACAAATTACCCAATACTGGTATTGAATGGCCGGTGACATTTTCAAACAACAATGCCGGCCCAGCGGCACGCAGGGTACGGTCACAGATTTCGGTCATCTCCAGCACCGGTGAAACTTCTTGCTTCACACGTACTAGTTGACCTTTCTTTTCAAGAAGTTTGATGAAATCACGCAGATCCCTGTACTTCATTTGCTTTTCCGAGGCAGCCAAAACCGCGCCAGTATATACCCAAGCTACTTCAAGGTGTGAGTTTCAGAACTTCTGAGAGAATCATGGCTGAGGTGTTTCTTTTTATTTCCAAGAACGGAATGTATATCGCATAAAGCATGGGCTCTGGTACGGACATTCATGGTCGCTCTCTTCAAAAGAGATGCAACAATGAGCATGGCTTACTCAGAAATTTTCGAAGAATTGGTTTAAGCATTCACTAAAGGTGATTGTTTTTAGTAGATTTAGTTGTCAGAACTTTGAAATTGAATTTTTATACTAGGTCACTTTAAGGTGTGCATTCATCATGAAGTGGTTTGGGTATAGATAATAAAACGGCAGCTCAAGGCTGCCGTTTTGAATATTTTACTTACTGACCGGATCAACTAATGGTGTAGGAATATTCGCTGGAGGCAAGTCACCGTGCTCCTCCAGACAACGGCGAATATGATGATAATGGCTAGAAACTGCTTTAGCAGCAGCCGTTGCATCACCCGCTAAAATGGCATCAACAATATGACGATGTTGTGAATCCATTTCGTTACGTGCATCTTCGTTGGTTAATGCTGCATTCAAGTTGCTAGCCGCAGTGCGCTTAAGCAATTGATACATCCAACGGAAGGTATTAAACAGTACTTTGTTACCACTCGCTTTCACTACTGCTAGGTGGAAACTAATATCCATTTCTGCAGGTGTTTGCTCATATTCATGCTTAAGGTGGTTAGCTGCATCTAAGCATTTGACCAGCTCAGCCTTGTCTTCATCACTGGCGCGTAACGCGGCAAGTGCTGCTGCCTGTTGTTCCAAAAGGTTTCTAAATTCTAACGTATCGTCAACAAGTTCGGGGCAGATTGCTAGCAAATCAGCCAATGGGCCGATGTAGGTATCACTCAGACTTGCAGTGACATAAGTGCCACCACCTTGACGGCTGAACAATAAGCCTTTGGCTATTAATTTCTGGATTGCTTCACGTAATGAAGGGCGAGAAATTCCAAAGCGCTCGGCTAAAACTCGTTCAGGAGGCAAGCGACTAGCAACAGGAATTTCACCTTCGAGAATCATAGCTTCGATCTTGGCCATGATCGTATCTGATATTCTTGGAGCTTGTTTACCTGCAGCCATCTTAACGCCTATACACCGCTAGGGTGCCTAACTAGAATAAACTGACTCAATTACAGCAAAAGCTACACAGTTCTGCACGATTAAGCCGATAAGAAAACACAATAAAGCGCTCTGCGCATATTTATCAAAACACAGATCAACAAGTAACCGGAAAACAGCCACTTATTTCTTTAACGGCAGGATTTTTGCCTTATGCGAAGATAATTGACATGCACTAACCAATCCTTGCCCTCCGTAAATTTGCTTCCACATCATATGACTGTATGTAATACAGGCGCTTAGTGGACTTGGTGCAATGCGACTAATTTGTTCCAACTTCCATTGAAATGCCCTTAGTCTCAGTTGCCTGTCAGAAGCGGCTTGATCAATCACTTCATTGACCATTTTCTGTTTTATCTGATCAAGCTTTTTCGGATTTTTCTGAGCTAATTCAACCCACTGGTCAAAACTCAATTGACTAAAAAAAGACTGACTCATCGCGCACCTCTTTCGAGTAATGTTATGCCGGTGCGATATCTGAATGATCATTCAGATCGGTAAGACCATTTTAGCCGCTAAAACATTTTTAGCGCATCGATTATTTTGACTGGTAATAAAAAAGGGCCCGCAGGCCCTTTTTTAAAGATTTTTCAGATCAAATGCGCTTCATCGAATCAAAGAATTGCGCATTGGTCTTGGTATCTTTCAAGCGATCCAGCAAGAATTCAATCGCTGACAACTCATCCATCGGGTGGAGAATTTTGCGCAGGATCCAAACCTTTTGCAATTCAGCTGCTGTAGACAGCTTTTCTTCACGACGGGTGCCGGAGCGGTTGATATTAATCGCCGGATAAAGACGTTTTTCAGCAACCTTACGATCCAGATGGATCTCCATGTTACCGGTGCCTTTAAATTCTTCGTAGATTACTTCGTCCATCTTAGAGCCAGTATCTACTAAGGCAGTTGCAATAATGGTCAAGCTTCCGCCTTCTTCCACATTACGTGCTGCACCAAAGAAACGCTTTGGACGATGCAATGCGTTAGCATCAACACCACCAGTCAACACCTTGCCTGATGACGGCACAACAGTGTTGTAAGCACGTGCCAGACGAGTAATCGAATCCAGCAGGATCACTACATCTTTTTTGTGCTCAACCAAACGTTTGGCTTTCTCGATGACCATTTCAGCAACCTGAACGTGACGGCTTGCTGGTTCATCAAAGGTAGAAGCAATCACTTCACCTCGAACCGAACGCTCCATTTCTGTTACTTCTTCTGGGCGCTCATCAATCAGCAATACCATTAAGTAACATTCAGGGTGATTAATCGAAATGCTCTGGGCGATATTCTGCATCAGCATTGTTTTACCAGCCTTCGGCGGTGAAACAATTAGGCCACGCTGGCCTTTACCAATCGGTGCAGAAAGATCGATGATTCGAGCGGTGATGTCTTCGGTACTGCCATTACCACGCTCCATTGACATTCGTTCATCAGCGAAAAGTGGCGTCAGACTCTCAAACAAAACTTTATGTTTAGCAGCTTCTGGTCGCTCAAAGTTAATCTGATCCACTTTCAGCAAAGCGAAATATCTTTCACCTTCCTTTGGCGGCCGGATTTTACCTGCAACGGTATCACCAGTTCTCAGACTAAATCGTCGGATTTGGCTGGGAGAAACATAAATGTCGTCTGGGCCTGCCAGATAAGAGCTGTCTGCTGATCGCAAGAAGCCGAAGCCATCTTGCAAAATTTCCAATACTCCATCGCCGTGAATGTCTTCACCACTTCGGGCGTGAGCCTTTAGGATGGCAAAAATCATATCTTGCTTGCGAGAACGGGAGATACTGTTTAGACCCAGCTCTTGGGCAATATCCATTAATTCTGAGACGGGTTTTTTCTTAAGCTCGGTTAGGTTCATAGCTCATGACTGATTAGTGCGGCTTTTCTTCCTGCGTTTGATAACTCAATGCAAAGCTTTGAGTAACAATTTGCAGAACTTCCCGAAAGTCCGGTTCAGATAAGTAGTTAGTCGAGGGGGTTATAATAGAATCTATTTGTCTGGAGTGTATGTGATCCCTTTCGGGCTGTCCAGCAAACCTTTGAACAGGGTGCTTGTTCCATGTCAAAAACCCCCGTTACTTGTCACACTTTTTTAATCGCTTGAATATAAACCAGGCAACGTAAAACGCTGCCATGGTGTATAGAAAACGATTTAAATATTGCTTTCAATAAAAGCCTGTAACTGTGACTTAGACAGCGCACCGACTTTCATTCCGGCCACTTCACCATCTTTAAACAGCAAAAGTGTTGGAATCCCACGAACGCCAAATTTAGCTGGCGTGCCGTTATTTTCATCCACGTTCATCTTGGCGATAGTAACTTTACCTGCCAGAGTTTCTGCTAATTCATCCAGGATAGGAGCAATCATTTTGCAAGGACCACACCACTCTGCCCAGAAATCTAACAGGACTGGCCCGGAAGCCTGCAGTACCTTCTCGTCGAAGTCGCCGTCAGTCACTGCAACAATATGATCACTCATTCTTAATTCTCCTGATGATGCATTAATGCTCACCTTATATATGCACGATAAAACAGATTTCAACTGGCAGAAACCTTAGCCAACTAATCCAGAATACTTCTTAGTCTCTACGTCTAGCAGTTACGTCATTTTGTCAGGCTAGTCGAGACTGCTATGCTAGGCGGCTAGGCATAAGCCCAAATAGATAATATAAATGAGCAACACCCACCTGACCGACATTCGTTTCGACCAGCTTCCTCTTGCGCAACCGGTGCT
Organism: Pelagibaculum spongiae; assembly: GCF_003097315.1. NCBI lineage: Bacteria > Pseudomonadati > Pseudomonadota > Gammaproteobacteria > Oceanospirillales > Pelagibaculum > Pelagibaculum spongiae. The sequence goes on along the minus strand of NZ_QDDL01000006.1, from coordinate 135,957 downwards.
GGATGGCCTTGCCCGCAATGGTATTAGCCACTGCACTCCCATTCAAGCCGAAGCTTTAGAAAAGCTACTGGCAGGGCATGATGTTGCAGGGCAAGCACAAACAGGTACCGGTAAAACACTGGCTTTTTTGACCGCGGTATTCCATCGATTACTCACCAAACCTGCCAATCCAAATCGAAAAACTAATCAACCACGCGCTCTGATTATGGCGCCGACCCGCGAACTGGCAGTTCAAATTGAAAAAGATGCCAAGTTATTAGCTGAAAGCTGCGGTTTTTCGATTGGCTGTGTTTATGGTGGTACAGCCTACCGCCAACAAATGGAAATGGTCAGCCAAGGCGTTGATATTTTGATTGGTACTACTGGCCGTTTAATCGATTATCTCAAACAACGCTGTTTTGATTTGCGTGCAGTTGATGCACTGGTACTTGATGAAGCAGACCGCATGTTCGACCTGGGTTTTATCAAAGACGTTCGTTTTATGATCCGCCGTTGCCCAGCGCCTGAAAAGCGTTTATCCATGCTGTTCTCAGCCACCCTCTCTTATCGAGTGAATGAGCTAGCTTACGAGCACATGAATAACCCGCAGCAAGTCACCATTGAAAGCACCAAAAAAACTGCCAACCGAGTTGAAGAATCTTTATTTCACCCAGCCAACAGTGAAAAAATCCCTCTGTTACTGGGATTGGTGAATCAGTTAAAACCTGAGCGCGCGATGGTGTTTGTCAATACCAAACATGCAGCCGATAGAGTCTGTGGCTATTTATTAGGCAATGGATTAAAAGCCGGCTTGTTAAGTGGTGATGTACCGCAAAACAAGCGTCTTCGCTTATTGAATGAATTTCAAGCAGGTGAGTTGCAACTATTGGTAGCTACCGATGTTGCCGCGCGTGGTTTGCATATCGACGGCGTTACTCATGTATTCAATTATGATTTACCACAAGACAGTGAAGATTATGTTCACCGAGTCGGTCGTACTGCACGTGCTGGTGCTAGTGGTGAAGCAATTAGCTTTGCTTGCGAAGATTACGCCTACTACCTTCCTGATATCGAAACATTTATTGAACGCTCACTCGAGACTCGAGCCATCAGTGATGTGGAGCTACCTCAGGAAATAAAACCTGCACAACGTATCGCTAAAAAACCAGCCCACAATGCACGAAATCGCTCTGGTAGCCGCCCAAATTCTGCTGGCCAGCGCTCACCTCGTCGCTCACCAAAAAGTTAAATTCGCAGTATGAATAGAAGTAAATTTACGATTGCCGCTCTCGATCTTGGTTCTAACAGTTTTCATATGGTGATTGCGCGCGCCGATGGCGGCGAGTTAAAAATCATCGAAAAGCTGGGTGAAAAAGTACAACTCGGTGCTGGCTTATCTGCAGATAAAATTCTTAATGATGAGGCAATGCAGCGTGGCTGGGATTGCCTGGAGCGGTTTGCCCAGCGGCTACAAGACTTATCAGTTCAGACGGTTCGGATTATTGCCACCAATACTCTGCGGATCGCTAAAAATCGTCAGCTTTTTCTAGACAAAGCTGAACAGATTATGGGGCACCAAGTCGAGCTAGTAGCCGGTCGAGAAGAAGCGCGCTTGGTCTATTTAGGCGTGGCGCACACCTTGGCTGATGATGCAGATAAACGCCTAGTGGTTGATATTGGCGGTGGCAGTACTGAATTTATTATTGGCAGTCGTTTTGAACCAATTTTAACTGAAAGCCTACAAATGGGCTGCGTCAGTTATCGTGCGTTATTTTTTACCGATGACAAAATCACACGCGATGGTTTTAGTGAAGCCGAAATGGCTGCTCGCCAGCAAGTTCAATTAATCAGCCGTAATTATATTGATACCGGCTGGGATGAAGCCGTTGGTTCTTCTGGCACCATCAAAACTGTTTTATCGGTACTAGAAGCGATGGAGTTGAATCATGGAAAAATCACCCTTGAAGCGCTGCAATCGTTACGCAAAGAACTGATCAAACAAGGTAATGTCGAAAAGCTTGAATTACCGGGATTACGCGACGAACGACGATTTAATTTCGCGCCGGGTGTCGCTGTTTTAATTGGTTTATTCAAAGAATTGGAAATTGTTGAAATGACAATTTCTGATGGTGCCGTTCGAGAAGGCACTTTATACGACACTATCGGCAGAAGTGGTCATGAAAATGTCCGCGATCGAACGATTGGTGCTTTAACCATGCGCTATTCATTAGATACCGCGCAAATGCGTCGGGTCTGTGAAACATCTCGAACCTGTTTCGTGCAAGTTGCCGATGAATGGGCGCTCGATAATCAAGCTCGCCTGTGGTTGGAATGGGCTGCCAAACTACATGAAATCGGCCTGGATATCTCGCATAGCCAGTTCCAAAAACATGGCGAATATATTTTACGTCATTCTGATTTGGCTGGATTCAGCGGACTCGATCAATCAGTGCTAGCAACCTTGGTTCGCTTACATCGTCGTAAATTTTCTAGCCAGGTGATTCACGATTTACCTGTCAGTTTACAAGATAGCTGCAAGCGACTTGCTTGCTTGCTGCGATTGGCAATTATCTTGCACCACTCTCGCCACGATGCACCTTTGCCACCATTTCGGTTAATTGCCAATGATTTTCGTTTGAAAATTGTTTTGCCAAAAGAATGGTTAAAGCTGCACCCTCTGACCCAGCGAGACCTAGATGAAGAAAAAGATTTTCTTAAAACTGCCGGAATGTTGTTAGACGTGGAAGCAGAATAGTGCGTCAGAAACCGCAAACAGATAAGAACTTCGATTCTTTAGCTAAGAGATTTCAAAAAAATATTTATACCAGCCGCAAAGGACAATTACGGCTGGAAACTTTATGGCGAGATATTAACCAGCAAATTCCAGAGTTAAACCAGCAGCCACTAAATATTCTTGATGCCGGCGGCGGGCAAGGACAGTTTTCATTAATGCTGGCCGCCCAGGGGCACAAAATTACTTTGTGTGACTACTCGGAAGCCATGCTGGAACTAGCACACCAAAATTTTCGTGATGCAGGGTTAGAAAGTCAGATCACCTTGCTACACAGCCCCATTCAGGAATTACCCCATTGGCTGGCTGGCGAGCAATTCGACGGTATTTTATGCCATGCGGTAACCGAATGGCTGGCGGACCCACAAGAAACCTTAAGTGTGTTACCTGAAATGATCCGGTCTGGCGGCTGGCTTTCGTTAATGGCTTATAATCTCGACGCACTGATATTTTTTAATATTGTGCGCGGTAATCTGGATCGAGTATTGGCCCAGCAGTTTCGTGGCACTGGAAAAACACTGACACCGACCAACCCGCAAAAACCAGACACAGTATTAAGCTGGATTAACCAGTGGGGCCTAACCCTGAAAAGCCAAACCGGCATTCGATGTTTTGGTGATTGGCTGCAAGGTGACTGGAAAGAATCAGAAACTGAACTTGAAAAGCTGCAGCAAATTGAACAGATGTATAGCCAGCTAGAACCTTTTAAAAATCTGGCTCGCTACATTCATTTTTTTGCCAGCAAGCCATAAAAAAACGCCGATTAAATCAGTCGGCGTTTTTTATCAGCAATTGTGCGTCGTAAAAACTAACTTCCCAGCGTAGCAACCATTACCGCTTTAATCGTATGCATACGGTTTTCAGCTTCATCAAAAACAATCGATGCTTCTGATTCAAAAACTTGTTCGGTAACTTCTAATCCTTCCAATCCATATTTTTCAGCAACCTGCTTACCAACAACAGTATCGGAGTTATGGAACGCCGGTAAGCAGTGCATAAATTTAGCTTTAGGATTAGCAGTTTTCGCCATCATTTCAGCATTGATCTGATAAGGCAGCATTAACTTAACTCGCTCATCCCATGCTGCATCTGATTCACCCATCGATACCCAAACATCGGTATATAAGAAATCTGTACCCTTAACACCTTGGTCAACATCTTCGGTAAGTAGAATTTTTGCACCGGTTTGTTCGGCTATTTTTTGGCATTCAGCGACCAATGCTGGTTCCGGCCAGAAAGCTTTTGGTGCCACCAACCGAATATCCATGCCCATTTTTGCAGCACCGACCATCAGTGAGTTGCCCATATTATTTCGAGCATCGCCTAGATAAGCAAAAGACATCTGGTTTAATTGACGGCCTTCACCGTGCTCAATCATGGTCAAGAAATCGGCCAAAATCTGGGTGGGATGAAATTCATCGGTTAGGCCATTCCATACCGGAACACCGGCGAACTCCCCTAGCTCTTCAACAATCGCCTGACCATAACCACGATACTCAATACCGTCATACATTCGCCCTAATACACGGGCGGTATCTTTCATGGTTTCTTTTTGGCCAATCTGTGAGCCGCCATGGATATAACTAACTTGCGCACCCTGATCAAAAGCTGCCACTTCAAAAGCGCAGCGGGTTCGGGTAGATGCCTTTTCAAAGATCAACGCAATGTTCTTACCTTTCAATCGTGGTTGTTCATAACCACCATATTTGGCCTTCTTCAAGTCCATAGAAAGGTCGATCAAAAACTGGATTTCCTTTGGAGTGAAGTCCAGCAGCTTGAGAAAATTCCGGTTACGCAGATTGAATGGCATGTTGTACTTCCCGCCTTGTTAAAAACTGATCATAACCAGCCAATTGATCATCGACAACCAGCAATAACCTCCATCGACAACCAGACAAAAAAAAGCCCCAACAGATTTGCTCTATCGAGGCTAGATTAACCCTTACGGTGCTTAACAGTCTGTCAGCTTCTATCGGAAAAATTTCAAAATTACTATTCAAAAGCAGCCCGTTATATAAGACCTTACTTTCTAAATGCGCTTCTTAATCTGACATCATTATCAGCAACCCAGCTTTCCAATCGATCCAATCGTTTATCTAACTGCTTCAAATCGCGATCCATCCAGTCCATATCATCGTCATCAAAAGCGGTATGGCTAGTCAACATGCCATTGCTGTTAAACCAGGCCCATAAGCCGAAATAGCCGAGTGTCATGAGTCCAAAAGAACTTATCAATAACAGCACCATTACGATTCGAACTGCCAGAGGGGAAACTTTCAACTCTTTAGCAATGACACCGGCAACACCTAATATCACCGGCGATGGTTGTTTTAATCTTTTTCTCGCCATCTTGGAGCTTCCTGATCAAGAATTGCCTCAAGATTTTCGAGTCGTTTCTGTAAATGCTTTATTTCGTTACAAGCACTGTCAAAACGCTTTCGATCTTGATGGTTGGCAGAGTGATCTGCCTGATATCGATTGCGGAAATAAAGAATCAACCACAGAGGTACTGCTACCAGCACAATGGGGAAAGCCAGAATTATCAATAAAGTCATCAAAGTACTCATCGGCTACTCCGGGTTGATCTCACTTTAAACAATTATTAGAAACAGAACTATTGGCCCTGTTTCTTCTTCAACCGCTCCAGCACTGCATTGGCATTTGGTTTGGCTTCGCCTGTAATGCCTGACTTACGCAAACGGTCTTTCAGATCATCGCCATTCATTTCAGACTGTAATTCTTCGGCAGCTTTTAACTTATCATCATAGCGTTGCTGGCGATTCTTAATTCGATCCAAGCTTTCTTTAGCATTATTCAGCTTGGAGCTTGAATTAATAAAACTATCGCTGATCGCCGAGGTCGCCTTTTGCACACTTTCCGTAGTCTTGACCATCGATAACTGACGGCGATGTTCTGCCATTTGTTTTTCACCTTGCGAAATTAGTTTTTTCAAACGTGCAATTTGCGCAACACAATTTTCCAAAATAACATCTTTCTCAGAAACTTCGTTTTCCATCACGGCAATTTTTTCGGCAACTTCCATCGCTAAAGATTCGTCACCTTGTTGCAGCGCCTTTTCTACAAAGCCTTCATGCTCGTTGATATCAGCTTTCAAAGTGGATTTTTGCCGCTCTAGCTTCATTTGCTCTGCCATTACTCCAGTCAGCTCTTCACGGGCTTTTTTCAAGTGATGCTCTGCATCCTTGATTTCTTGCTCGAAAATACGGGTTGCCTGGGAGTCGACCACTGCTTCGCCAGCTTCACGGGCACCGCCACGAATTGCAGTCACAATTTTAGAGAAAATGGACATGGTTGAATCTCCTGAGTGAATATTTTGCTTGCGACATATTATGTCGATGGCTAGAGAATGGATCTCCAGACATAATATGTCAACTGCAACGACAAAAAAATTTACTCAGAGCATCGAACCTCTCATTCTAATCACTTTGGAATCTCTTCAGATTTTACTCGCCAAATTACAAACAAACCGGTCAGTGGAACCACCAACAAAGTCCATTACCCGCAGGTAGCGCTGGTAAAGTGAGAGCTCTGCTAGGCCGACAGATTCATCAAGGTAGGATAGCCACTGATGATCTTCATTGGTGAGTGGTTGGTTTTGCCAGTCCCGGTAAACTGCACTAATCAATGGCTGTAATAATTGCGGCAATACTCGATCTGCCGTAGACACCGCCGCAGTTGCACCACTATCTAGATAGACTTTTTCTTTACCCAGTTGTTTCATTTTCAGCACCATTTTCGATGCCGGATTCTGGCTCTGTTGATGAATCAGCGGACGATTAATTTCACCGGCTAATAATTGAGGGGCTTTAGCAACAAAGCTGTCGCATATTTCATTAACCATTAATTCCATTGCTTGGCCTCGCATTAATGCTAATTGGCGACGCTGGGAAAAATCTTTTTTTATATATTGGTAAACTTGTTTTCCTAATAAATCTTCAAACAATGGCAACAGTTCTTCAAATTGCAGTAAACCCAGCTCCACTGCATCTTCTAAATCCATCACTGCGTAACCAATGTCATCCGCCGCTTCCATTAAAAAGCTTAATGGATGCCGAGCCCATTGATCATTTGATTCTTTAATTAGTCCAAGGTCACTTGCGAGCAAACGGGCAATTTCAATTTCATCCTGATAAATAGAGAATTTACCTTTGGCTAAAGATTGATTGCTGCACCATGGATATTTTATTGAAGCACCTAAGGTTGCTGCGGTTAAGCGAATACCGCCCTGATCGAGGTATTGCTCAACCCGCACTAGTTGACGAAAGCCGCTGGCATTGCCTTCAAAAGTGGTTAAATCTTTCACCTGTTCGGCGGTCAGAGGTTCGAGAAAAGTTTCTGCTTCAGACGAAGCAAACCATCGGCGAATACTATTTTCTCCAGCATGGCCAAATGGCGGATTGCCAATGTCATGCGCGAGGCCTGCAGCTTGTACAATTGCTCCTAAGCTATCTGGAGTTATATTTTGAGGGAGCTGTTGCTGTAATAAATGCCCCACTCGGCTGCCCATGCTTCTGCCCAAACTAGCAACTTCCAAACTATGAGTAAGGCGAGTATGCACATGATCATTTTCTGTCAGCGTATGTACTTGGGTTTTATGGGCTAAGCGGCGAAATGCATCGCAAAAAATAATTCGATCTACATCTTTATGAAATTGACTACGGCCTGTTTCTGCTTCTTTGCTACCGCCAACACGCGTTTCACTGAGTAATTGTTTCCAGTGCATGGTCACAATACAACTCCCAAGTAATAAAAAAGGCGACACTGAAATTAATCAGCATCGCCTCTAGTATTGGCAGTTTACCCTAGCTTGTGAAGCAACCTAAATCGAAGCAGCTTCACTGGTGCAGTCTACGATCACAGCATCCTGTCCGGCACCGGTAAGAGTTGGATGATTAATCACACCTTCACAAGCTAATTGTGGTTGCGCATTTTCAACTTCTGGGTCGAGAGTATAAGCCTTCACCTGCAACTGATCATTCGTCGCCTTGATATGATAAAAACCCAGCGTTAAATCTTTCTGCCAATAAACTTCATTACGCTGCGCATCTTTAAATGGTCGAGCTTTGCCGGCAGCGCCTGAATGAATTAATTGAGTGTCGCTACATGGCTCGACTGACTTCAGCCATTGCAAGTCGTGGTCATGCCCGGAGAAATAAACATTCACACCCCTCTGGTTGCCTTGATTACGACATACCGTCTCTTCAAGGAACTTCTTGTAAATCCAGCCTGATTCATATGGGAAAATATTATTGGTACCGGAGAAAACATCATAATGTCCAGCGTTACCATGCTTGCCATTAGACAAATAAGGATGATGAGCAAAAGCAAATTTCCAACGCGCCTGACTTTGCTCTAAAGCGGCGTCCATCCACTGCTGCATTACTTTTTTATAGGTTCTTGGCTGGTAATCTGGATCAAGATCTCGCATCACGCCAGTCAGCGGCGATGAATCGATCGAGAACAGGTCAATCAACGGATCTGAATAGATCTGTTGCTGACGCCCTTTATAAGGAAGTGATACTTGGTAATAGCGTGCTGGCATTTTCCAACGGCCATTCTTAATCGCTTCATCACTGGCAGCGTATAGAACCTGAAAGTCTCCGCGCTGGTTACTGGTTGAAACACCTGGAATCAGAGAAGTATTGTCGTGGTTACCCAAAGTCAGAAAGAACGGAATAGAAAAGTTTTCATAAGGCGTTTCAAACTTGCTTTGAAACTGAGCATCGTCGACGCTTTTAACCCCGGTTTCATAAATATTGTCGCCGGTGGCAATAACAAAGTCACAACCTTGGCTACCACAAACTTGCTCCATAGCTGCCGCAACTCGTAGCTGTTTAATGTCGCCAGTTCCCATATCTCCGATCACCAAAAAGCTCTGCTCTGTTGGTTGCTGGGCTTGGTCATCTCCAGGAGTTGGAGTTTCAGCAGGTGCATTACTATCACTGCAAGCAGCGAGTGCAAGCCCCAGTAGCAAGCTAGAAAGTTTGACTGCCTTATAATTCATGGTTATCCCTTGTTTTTATTCTTATTTGATAACTGGCTGAATCAGCCAAGCAAGCTATTTGCTTACATTAACAGCCAATAGTGACCGATAAATGAATTATTTCAACCAGAAATTGGGATAGATAGAACTTGATGCGAATCAAAAGGTAACAAACAACCCTACCCACAAAGAGGTAATATGATTCAAGTCAGGGTGACAAATAGGGAAAGGGGTAAAGTACGTCCTGCAGCAAGAGACATTTTGGGTCCGTTTCCTCAACGGACCTTTTTTTTGTCCGCAATTCAGCAAATCCATTCCAGATCTACTTTTCAAGAAACATTCTTATATTTTATTCACAACCTTCAACTTTTGGTGTCTCCCTGTATGGAAGTATTACTTTAGTATTTACATCTATTACCAAAAGAAGTAGACCCTGATGCATATCAGGGCGATAAAGCGTTTTTTTGTTAGATTAGGTCTCGCAGCAAGAGACATTTTGGGTCCGTTTCCTCAACGGGCCTTTCTTTTTATCTGGCTTGTGATCAAGCTCTTGACCTCTATTCTGCATATCATTTGACGCTCGTCAAGACAGCTTCCTAAAATTGCCCTACCAATCATCTGGTGTTAGCGGTCTTACCTATTTCCAATTCTCTAAATTACCTTCCCTGGCAATGAGATATTCTATTTATTACAAGCTTTCTAGTTGAGCATTATTGGCATGCCTTTACACATTAGAGGTCCAGCTGACTCCATTTTAACTAAAGCACCTTTAATTTTAAGCATTCCGTTAGCTTCAAGCGATGCTAATGTTCCCTTCATGTTCAATTTAACAGGGCTTAAAATATCAATATTTGTAGCAGTGCCTGCAATCTTAGTGCTTCCAAATACCAGTTTAAACCCAGAAGATCCAAGCTCGAATTTAGCACCAGCACATTCCATTTTGATACCCGACGATCCCATCTCAATCTTGGCAGGACCAGATTCCATCTTTATATCTGAAGAGCTCATTGCAAACTTAGAACCGCCGACATCAAAAGCAATTTCACTTTTGCCAGTAACCGCTACTTCTTTGGCTTCCAGCGTATAAGCATCTTTACATTCAAGAGAAACCGCTGCTGCGTACTTAGCATCATAAGTGTCTTCAAATTCCAAAGTAACAGCCGCTTCACATTTACCAGCAACTTTATCGGTAAGCTTGAACTCCGTTTCTTTAGCAACTTCTAATTTCATGTTGTTTTTGACTTTGGTTTCGTAGTCAAACTGAGCAGTAATACTGAGCTTTTCTTCACCAGCAGTATCATCAAACATGATTTCGTTAAAATCTTCAGTACCACCATCAGGAGTGCTTTTTGAACGAAAACCTGACTTATTCATTTCATCTGGCAATGCAAATGGTGGCTTATCGACATCGTTATATACACACCCCGTACAAATAGGCCTATCGGGGTTACCGTCCATAAAATTGACCACTACAGTAGAACCAATTCTTGGAATAAACTGACTGCCAAAACCATTGCCTGCCCAGCTTTGAGATACCGGGATATAACAAAAAGCTGTGTCGTCCCCTTCTGATTCTTTATCCCAGAAGAATTCAACTTTTATGCGACCGAATTTATCAGTAAAAATGTCATCTGATGAAGGTCCAACAACTTTAGCAAGCTGAGGCCCTGAAATTTTTGGCCTTGGAGTGGTATACACGCTTCTAAAAGCCGTGCCTGAAGCCTGCAAAGAAAATCGACTGCGATAAATCGCTTTGCCAACTCTCGCTGCATTCCAACCTTCCACATCCAACGGATCGACAATAATCAAATGGATAGAATTGACTTGGTACTCTTGATTAAACACCGCTATCTGATGATCAGACATTTCAAAGGTTGTACCAACTTCCATTGAACAAACCGTGCCTTCTCCAATATATTTACTTTGGTCAACCGCCAAAGCTTCAGTGCGAACTTTAGCAAAAACCGTACTAGTTTCTTCATCTAAAGCTTGTAGGTTTGCTTCATAAAAACCCTCGCCACTAAATTCTGGAGTAAATTCGAGAACAGCTACTTCTACAGACTCAATAGGCGTTGCAGTTTCAATTGGATTTTGAGATATCGATGCAAATCCTGCCGAAGTATGCCGCCCTACAGATTTAAGCGAAAAAATCTTTTCAGAAGAATCTTCTTCAAGGAAATTAGCATGATTTTTTTCTGCTTGCCCCTGAATCAAAGCTCCAGTAGCTACATAATATCCAGAGGGAATCCCAAGATCCTGACTACCATACTGATCAGCCGAAAACTGCTGATTATCTGACTTTTTTTCTGGCCATGAAAATTCTGGTAAATTTTCTGAATCCATTTCAGGAAATCTATTAAGCGTTCCTTTATAAAAAGAAACGGGGCCATCAAAAAGTGTAGAAGCAGAAAATGACGTCGCATCATCACAAAGCATCATCATATGATCAGAATCAGTATGCTCCCAATAATAGAAAATTCCATTTTCTTGCATTAATCTGCTAATAAAATCGAAAGTGTTTTCATTGTACTGAACGACCACTTCTTGTTCAGAATAGCTCCCAGAAATACCTGAAAGATCACAGGAAACACCTATTTCTCCTAAAACATCTTCAATAATTTTGTCTACTGGTAATTCCTGAAAAATTCTACAGTCACTAATCTGGCGCAACAAAGAAAATGTCGGCTCAACTCTTGCTTTATAGTAAATAAAATTCCGATCATAGCCATCAAAAACGAAGTTTGTGACTATTCCATTGAATTGCCTTTTGTTATCTTGCGCCAGTTTTGTTTCAAGAGAAAAACTACTACCGACAATAGCATCAGGAGTTACAATATCCTCAGGACCAGTATCTGTTTCTGCAATAACTTCAACTAAGTCAAGTTGAAGAACAAAAGGCTGCCCCAGCTCTTCTTCATATTCGATTTTAATTATTTCGAACGTTCCTGCTTCGGCAGAAATAACTTTAAAATGACTATCATATTCAGGCATTTTCTTTCCTAGTCAAAACTATAAGAAAACTCACCAGTATCAACTGATATATGGATCCTATTAATACTTTTACCATCAACCAAACGAGTTAAATATTCTTTGGAGATTTTCGGCAATACAGTATTAGTGAGAATTGCATCTATTAATCGACCGCCACTATCTAACTCAGTACAACGTTCAGTAATTAATTGAATTACTGAATCATCATAGGTGAAGTCAAGATTATGATGTTCTCTAACACGCTTCTCAATTCTAATTAATTGTAAACGTGCAATTTGACCGATAATTTCGTCATTCAATGGGTAGTATGGAATAGTTACCAAACGGCCCAAAAGTGCTGGAGGGAATACTTCAAGCAGTGGCTTACGCAATGCCTTAGCCATACCCTCAGGTTCCGGCTTAGTGTCTTCATCGGCGCATAAATCCATGATTAAATCTGTACCAGCATTAGTTGTCAGCAAGATTAAAGTATTTCTAAAATCTATCCGACGACCTTCACCATCTTCCATCCAACCTTTATCAAATACTTGGAAAAAGATCTCATGCACATCAGAGTGCGCTTTTTCTACTTCATCTAATAACACAACAGAGTACGGCTTTCTGCGAACTGCTTCTGTTAATACGCCACCTTCACCGTAGCCTACATAACCGGGAGGCGCACCTTTCAGGGTAGAGACGGTGTGGGACTCTTGGAATTCACTCATGTTAATAGTGATTAAATTCTGCTCACCACCATAAAGTGTTTCTGCCAATGCTAATGCTGTTTCAGTTTTACCGACACCGGAAGTACCTGCCAGCATAAACACACCAATAGGTTTGTTAGGATTATCTAAACTTGCCCGCGATGTTTGAATTCGTCTAGCAAGCATTTCTAAAGCGTGATTTTGGCCGATAATTCGTTCGGCTAATAATTTATCCAGATTTAGAACTGTTTCGAGCTCATTCTTAACCATTCTACCAACGGGTATACCAGTCCAGTCAGCAACAACTGACGCAACTGCTTGAGAGTCCACACATGGCAAAATCAATGGGTGCTCGCCTTGAAGCTTTTGTAATTGTTCTTGCATCTGAGTTAGCTGGCCTTTCGCTTGCTCAGGATCTAAAGCTAGTTGTGCTTTTGTTGGTGCTTCTTTAGCAACACTTCCATCAACTTCAGCAGACGCTTCTATTTCAACTGCCTCTGCCTCTGCCTCTGCCTCTGCCTCTGCCTCTGCCTCTGCGCCAGTAATAGTCATCTTCAATTGGTTAATTTCAGCAACTAATTCTTTTTCCTTACCCCATTGCGCTTCCAATTCTGATAATCGAGCAACCGTTACTTCACGCGTTTCAATTGCTTTTTTCTCACGAACAGAGGTATCAATACCCACTTTTTCTTCACGCTTTATAATTTCTAACTCGATATCCAGAGCAGAAATTTTATTCCTAGTATCTTCAACTTCGGCAGGAACAGCGAATTGACTAATTGCCACACGAGCGCTGGCGGTATCTAATAAACTGACAGACTTATCTGGCAATTGTCGGGCAGGTATATAGCGGTGGGATAATTTAACTGAAGCTTCCAATGCTTCGTCTAACACCTGAACAGCATGGTGCTTTTCCATTACAGCAGCCATACCACGCATCATCTGGATAGCTTTCTCTTCATCAGGCTCATCAACCTGAATTACCTGGAAGCGACGGGTTAAAGCTGGGTCTTTTTCAATATGCTTTTTATATTCAGCCCATGTTGTCGCTGCAACAGTTCTTAGCTTACCTCGAGCTAGGGCAGGTTTAAGTAAATTAGCAGCATCTCCTGTGCCCGCCGCACCACCAGCACCAATCAAAGTATGCGCTTCATCGATAAATAGAATAATGGGGCGCTCTGAAGACTGGACTTCTTCAATCACTTGTTTCAGGCGATTTTCGAATTCACCTTTCATACTCGCACCAGCCTGCATCAGGCCAACATCAAGACAAAGCAAACGAACATCACGAAGTGGAGGTGGGACATCTCCCGAAGCAATTTTTTGGGCAAAACCTTCAACGACTGCGGTTTTACCAACACCGGCTTCACCGGTCAAAATTGGATTGTTTTGTCGGCGACGCATCAAAATGTCTACCATTTGACGTATTTCTTCATCACGCCCAACAATTGGATCCATTTCACCAGATTTGGCTTGCTCAGTTAAATCTTGGGTAAACTGGGCTAGAGCTTCTCCACGCCCCATTTCAGCTGGCGCCATAGCACTAGATGCTTCGCCAGGAGTACCCGCATCAAAACCATCTGATGCAGCCATACCCTGTTCGGGAGAATCCGTACAAACTTCATCAAAACGATCAGTAAGATTGTCGAGCTGAATACGATCAAATTCTTTGGAAATACTTAATAGTACATTTTTTAAATCCTTAGTTTTTAAAATGCCTACTAGTAAATAACCGCTTCTCACCTGCCGATCATTGAATAACAGTGAAGCATAAACCCAAGCTCTTTCAACCGTTTCTTCAACATGTGAAGATAAATCAGAAATCGATGAAGCGCCACGAGGCAATCGGTCTAATGCAGCAGTAAAGTCTTTAGCTAAAACAGAAGGGTTCAAATCATAATGTTGAATTATTCGATGTAAGTCAGAATCCTGTAATTGAAGAATTTGATGTAACCAGTGCACCAGTTCAACATAAGGATTTCCTCGCATCTTACAAAATACAGTCGCACTTTCTATTGCTTTATAGGCAACTTGATTCAGTTTACCAAATAATGCAACTCGGCTTATTTCTGTCATGCCAATCTCCCAATTTTTCAGCCAGTTAGACAATGTAGCTGGTTAACTCATATTTTATAATTGAAGCGCTAAATCCATCCGATCTTTATCTCCAGGATCTCCAACCCAGCAATTCCAGCCTAAGCCTTGCCTTCCTGATAGCTTCAATTCTGGGATTTGGCTAGATTTAATTATTAACCTAGCCTCCCATAAAAACTCGAATCCTATATAGTTTTTTATAAGATCTGTCAAAGCAGTAAATACTGGGTTTGTCGGGAGCAAGTCTTTGTATTCAGAATAATCCAAAGGACCAATCTCGATTGCAAACTTGCTGTGCCTATCCCAAACATTAGCACCTAGTACAGCAGTTTTTCCCAAATCACACCCAATATTTACTTCAGAAAGTACAGTATAACCTTCCTCAGGAAGCTCCAGCCAATGACCAACATATTCAACAATATTTACTGGCGCCTGCAAAAAATTAGCACAAATATTGGACAGGCCATCAGTTGTTTTAGTTGGATTTGAAAAATTCGCTGCATTACTCAACTTAACATTATCATCGAGGTTATCTCGATGAGTCATCGTATCTAGGCTAATACCAAGAAATGCTCCGATATATTTCCTAAAGCGGTCATCATCACGGTCAGCATTGCATACAGGCTCAGTATTCGCCCACGCTCTATAAAACAAGCTTAATAAGCGGTGATTAAAAATATTTAGAAAATTTCTTAATGTGCTGTCGTTATGGTGTCTTTCTCGCTGATATACGTATTCAGTAATATGTAAAGGCATAGGGCCATTAGGCCCTAACAACCCTTGGAAATTAACATCCAACCTAGGAACTGCACGAAATTGGTTCGCTTTAGAAAAACCTGACAATGCAGCAGGAGCAAAACTTAAGCTTGGGGTTTGACCTAATCGGATCGGCTCATCTGAAAGCATCACAGCATTACCAAGCCTAGGTTTATCAGCTGATACTGCTTCAATATCTCTCACTGTCTGATAAAAACCAAACTCCCATGGGGCTTGGCTAATTTCATCAAAAAAATCTATAGGAGATCTCTTTTGCCTGCTTTCACTGGCCACTTGTGTATTTCTCCACGCTCACTTGAATGCAACTTAAGCTCCACAAAAGAGTTTAATGAAACATATTTTTGCAAGAAATTATTCATTGCTGCACCAAAAAGAAACAACCCTGTTCCTTCAAATGCATATTCCTCACAATGTAAATCTACTCTAAGGCCACGGCCGAATGTAACCGGTCCAGAAAAAGGCAACCTTCTAGTAACCCCTTCAGCAGAAACCGATTTAATCCCATCAATCATTTTTCGAGCGGTTTGATCATTCGGATCGCAATAAAGAGATAGCATTTCACGAAGCGCTGCCGCACCTTGATGCCTATCATTATCAACAAGTGAGAGGTAGTTGAGGCTCAAATGGCTAATTAACTTCCATGCGCTTTCTCTTTTACTTACAACAGATGACGCTCTTGGTTTGGTTGGACCAGACAAAAAACGCACAGACGACACAGGAGCACCCCCAACAAGATTAAGATCGGTCGCCCCCCGTCCAGTACTTATCATTAGAGGTAAATCACGATTAGTACACAATGATTTTATTCCAATTTGTTTTAAGTCCCCAGAGCTAATTGCTCTTTCGCTATCAATTAATGAAATAAAAACTTCTGTCCCTAAATAACTACTTCTTGGACCTTTCTTCTTTTGCTTTGAAGAAAAAGCCCTAGGTTTTCTTTGCATTGTGTAATAAGATTTATTTTTATTTTGATCTGAATAAGAATAAAAGGGTCTAAATTCAAAATCTGGATCTTTGTCAGCCCCGTAACCCATCACTTCAAGAATTTGAAATACTTCCAAATCCATTGGCCTCGTTCTGTCAGGCAATACATGAAATTCGTTTGATTTTTTATCAATTGATATTCGGTCACATCGTTTTTCAAAAAGATTGATAACTGGCGTACAATGAAGAGAAACATTGCTTGAATTAACAGAATTTTCAAGCCGATGCTCAGCTCTATCAAAAAGAAAAACAAGTTCAAACTCATTCAATTCACAATCTACTAATGCCTCTTTTAGACCAGATATTTCTACAAATTGAAATTTTTGAGGGAAATGAAAAAACTCTGATATTACTCTGTAACCATCAAAAGAATGATCAGTATACGGCAAAAGTGATTGTTCTTTATCGAAGCCAATAGGTCTAATTTCTTTTTTGTCAATAATTCTATAAAAAGGTTTTTCTGCCGCTGCCTTTGATTGACTGGGCGGTTTTACAGCAATACCAATGCAATTGGAAATAACCTGTTCATATATAAGCGCTCCCTGCTGATCACTTCCTCTTAAATGCAATACAAGTTGATCTAATGAAATTTGACTAACTGGGTTACTGTTCGTTACTGAAAAATTTATTCTCAATCCGGCTCTTAGTCCTGGGATAGTCGGTAAGGCGAAACCAGCTTGTGCTGCACTTGAAAGATAAGTTGCTTCATTAATTTGCAATGGCCAAAGAGTAACATCTTGTGTAGAAGTAAATTGGCAAGGTGTTTGTTGGCCTTTAGCTAAAGTACTCTTTAATACCGCCCCCTTTTTAACTAAATATCCTTCAGATAAAGAAGATTCAGATAAATTTGGATTTATTTCAACTATTCCTATTGCGGGTATTTGACATAAATAGTGCGGGTAAACCATTTCCAGCAAATGTAAGATGAAATTATCAAATTGATTTTCAAGTTTTAACTGTATTCTTGCTGCAACAAAACTAAAACCTTCTAACAACCTTTCAACATAAGGATCAGCACATTCGAAACTTTCTATGCCAAGGCGAGAGGCAACTTTAGGATGCTCACGAGAAAATTCTTCAGCAGCAGCACGAATGTGCTGTAACTCCCTGTTATAATATGTCAGAAAACGCGGATCCATTTAATGCCTTCCTACTATTAAAAGCCTGTTTTCTCACGGACAATAAAATCACCCGTTTCTAAATCCAGGTCTGACTGAAGAAGAATACGAATTGGAACAGGCTGCGCCCAAAAATTAGCTTCAATATCGAAACTAATTGCATTCTCGCTCATCTCATCACGGCTTACCGATGAAACTTTTACGCTCCCTTTCATTAGCCGAGGCTCAAAATTTAATATCGACTGCTTAATACCCTTTTCAATATCTTTAATATCTAAACTAGAGGCACTAACACCTGAAAATTCAGGAACACCAAAATTGACAACGGAAGAAGGTAATTCATCAAACTCACTAAAATCGACCAACGGACTAATTGAAGTTGAATTTAAAAGCCAAGCCAAATCCCTCTGGACACATGCTCTCAACTGATCCATGCCTAAAGAACGCGAAGAGAGAGATTCAACCTGTTTATTCGGTTCTGAGTCTGTCAAACGATCTAACAGAGAGGGCTGTAAATGCTCAGATTGATTGAATTCAGTCATCAGGCTGAACATCAGCTGAGTTCTTTTCTGAGTCTAATTGCGATTTTTCATAGTCTAAATTTATTGTAATATTTCTGGTTTCAAAAAGGCTAATTTCTTGACTGTTAGTTACTAACTGACGTGCGCCAAAACCAAAAAACTCATTGTCCCCAAAAGATTCCCAAACTGTCTTTCTAGCCAGCCTTACTAATTCATCCTGATTGTTTTCCGAATCGGGATACCGCGAAGGAATAAAACCCATGAGCTCACCACCAGAGATTAAAACAAATCGTGCAGGCATCCACACGAAATCTCTTAAATCTTCGGGCGCATCTATTTGGATTTCTTTGATATGGGAAAATGGTAACCAAAAATATTTACCATT
The DNA here is from genome assembly GCF_003097315.1 of Pelagibaculum spongiae. Classification (NCBI taxonomy): domain Bacteria; kingdom Pseudomonadati; phylum Pseudomonadota; class Gammaproteobacteria; order Oceanospirillales; genus Pelagibaculum; species Pelagibaculum spongiae. Next base: position 117,630 of record NZ_QDDL01000006.1, on the reverse strand, counting down.
GACCATTACTTCAAGTACAGGACCAATTCTTGAATCTGCATCTGCTATCCACTCAAAATCAATTTCATTAATTTTTCCTGAACTTGCTTCGGCATTTTCAAATGCAACTCGCCTCATAGAAGAAGCTTTATCTGGATCTTTTTCAGAAAGAGCTTCTATAACACCCGAAATCCAATGAGGGGGCTCACCCAAAATTAATGGTTTTCGCTTGCCTAAAAAAACTTCAGCTCGAAAAATCTCACACCCAATACATTCTCTATAAGCTTGAGCCATAGCGAGTGCTAACGGCTCTAGCTTTGCCGAAGCATTTAAATGTACCAGCGCTTTTTTCCATTGCCCTGACAAACAATATAACTGAAACAAAAAAATTCTTTCTTTCGCAATATCAGGTTGATGCTTTACCGCATCAACCTGATACTGGATAACTTCAGTGAGCTTGCCTTGTTTTATGAGCTGCTCGCTTGATGCTTTCATTAAATCGTTTAACCCCCCGCACACGACGTGTCAAAAGCTTCAACTTTTGCAGCTGCCGCACCAGCTTCGTCAACCGGTGTGAAAATATATGTTGCATCGTTATATGTGCCTGCAATACTCAACAGACGATCAGTATCACCAGCAGATTTATTAAAACCAGTTGATGTGAGACTGACTCCTGTTAATACAGCTTGCTCTCTAATAAAGGAGACACCTTGGTCATCTTTGGCTGTTTTAGAAATTGTCATGGTATCGATGACATTAAATGCATCTTCCTGGAAAAATAATCCTTCATGGAATCTTGGTTGTATAAAGGCAGAAAATTCTCCTTTAACACCACCCTCCTCTTCCACATCTGAATCATGGCCATTAGCTGTCAACGTACACCCAAAGCAGTTATAAGCCCTACCAACTGATTTGGTCATGACTACACCCTCCAAATGATTATCAAACTGAACCCAAACTTTTGAATCTGCCATGGTGTTATCTCCTTAAGTGAATGTACGTGTAATGTTGTTTAGACCAGCTTCTGTTGGAGCTTGCTTCTCCACACCTGAAGCATCAACCTCAGCGAATTTAAATTTCCCTTCATCAGCAGAAATTGTCACGCTGTCATATTCAACTACAGAGCCAGGATACATTCCGATAGATCCGATTCTTATAATTACACCTGTAAGTTCTGCAGTATATGACTCGGCAGTTCCCGCATTACCAGGTCGTGAGTGAATAACAGCACTGGGAATTTTCATACCATTTAGTGCTGCAGTAGCCAGAAACCCAAAACCAGTTCCTCGTTGTACTACAACAGATTTGGGGGCAAATTGTGCGCCTTGTCCTGTTTTTGCAATACTGTGCGAATAGCTCAACAACCTGAATCCTGTTGGAAAGTCTTCATCTTGAATTTGATTATCCCAACCATCGACTTCCATAAAGTCTGTATGGTGGCCTTGCTGCAGTTCTTCAAAAATTGAAGCCATTGTAAAGTCCTCTTGTTAATCAAGTTAGCTTTTTGCGGATGGTAATTTGGAAACCAATCGTAAAGAAACCGTTAAACCTTCTAACTGGTAATGGGGCCGTAAAAAGAATTTTGAGCGATAATACCCTGGATTTTCTTCATCAGCCTCAACAATAACTTCAGCTTCAGCTAGAGGTTTTCTAGCCTTAGTAGATTCACTTGAAGATGCTGGACTACCGTCGACATACTGCAAAATCCATTTTTGCAACCAAGCTTGCATTGCATCACGATCCTTAAATGAACCGATTTTGTCTCGCACGATACACTTCAGGTAATGCGCAAAACGGCAAGTAGCAAATAAATACGGTAATCTTGCTGCAAGATTCGCATTTGCCGTTGCATCAGGGTCGTCATAAACAGCAGGTTCGTGTAATGATTGCGCACCGATAAATGCAGCAAAATCTGTATTCTTTTTATGAATTAATGGTAAGAAACCATTTTTAGATAATTCAGCTTCACGTCGGTCACTAATTGCAACCTCAGTGGGGCATTTCATATCTATACCACCATCATCAGTAGGAAATGCATGAGAAGGTAAGCCTTCAACAGCACCACCTGATTCGATGCCACGTATTCTTGAACACCAACCATATTCTTTAAAGGAACGGTTAATATTAACTGCCATGGTATAAGCTGAGTTAGCCCAGCAATACTTGCTGTGATTACCACCTTCAGTGATTTCTTCGAAATCAAACTCTTCGACTGGGTCTGTAGCTGATCCATAAGGTAATCTTGCTAGAAAGCGGGGCATTGTAAGACCAAGATATTTTGAATCATCAGATTGGCGTAATGACCGCCATGCTGCATAGTCAGGCGTAGAAAAAATCTTAGTTAAATCTCTTGGATTAGCTAATTCATCCCATGATTCCATTTGCATCACTTTCGGATCTGTACCAGCTAAAAATGGAGCATGTGAAGCAGCAGAAATTTTGGCAATTTCACTAAGTAATTCAACGTCAGGTGGGCTGTGATCAAAATGGTAATCACCTACCAAACAACCGTATGGTTCACCACCAAACTGTCCGTATTCCTGTTCATACATTTTTTTGAAAAGAGGACTTTGATCCCAAGCCGTTCCTTTATATTTTTTAAGTGTTTTATGCAGTTCTTTTTTACTGATATTCATTACACGAACTTTCAGCATTTCATCTGTTTCAGTATTATTAATCAAATAGTGCAAACCACGCCATGCACTTTCGACTTTCTGAAAATTTTCATGGTGAATGATTTGATTAACTTGATCCGATAATTTTTTATCTAATTCAGCAATAATACTTTCAATCGAAGAAATCACATCACCAGAAACAACACTCGAATCAGCAAGCACCTGTTCTGCTAAAGTTTTAACTGCTATCTCTACCGCTTCTTTTGACTTGTCTGATTTAGGCTTAAACTCTTTAGTTAATAGCGAAGTAAACTCGTCAACTTCAATGGTCTCTGATTGCGATTGCTGTCCTTCTAACTCTTCAGCCATTTTTTTCTTCCTCAAATTTCTTTATTCAGCATCATCAGGCTTTGGCGCTGAAGCCAGAGATTGCAGCAAAGCTGGGTCATTAATTGCCTTGGCTATTAACTCTTCTGCCCCTTCTTTACCATCCATGTAAGTAACTAAATTAGATAGTTGCTGACGTGCTTCTAGTAATTTTCGAAGCGGCTCAACATTTCTTGCAATAGCTGCTGGCGAAAAATCATCCATCGATTCAAAAGTTAAATCCACATTCAACTCGCCTTCGCCAGTTAATGTATTCTCAACCCTCATAGCCGCTCTCGGCTTCATCGCTTTCATTCGCTCGTCAAAATTATCTACATCAATCTCAAGAAATTTCCGATCACCGACTGGAGGTAAGCTCTCAGATGGCTGCCCTGAAAGATCCGCCATTACTCCCATAACAAAAGGAAGTTGAACTTTTTTTTCGGCTCCATAAACTTCAACGTCATATTCAATCTGAACTCTAGGAGCTCGATTTCTTCCGATAAATTTCTGGCTGCTGCCCATTGAGCAAATCCTCTGTCTTATTCGCTGCTTGTCATAATAGACAATTTTCAAAAAATAATTACTAGCTAATTCAACTTATGTGAAGCAGTTCCAAACTTAAAAATTCTAATTTTAGAATTAGTCATCAACCACTTCAACCATTTCATTATAAGCACTCTTTTCAATTGGTGCTGTATTAGTCGCTGCTGCAGGCCTAGACGTTGATGATGGAGTTATCTGTGGAACTTCGTCAGTCGTACCTGCAATCACACCTACTGCTCTGATACCATCTGGAACAAGGTCCTCTAGAATTTGTAAAAAGCTTTTCGATACTAAGTTGCGACATCGCCTAATTAGGATTGGAATCGGACTGGAGGGTTCAAATTTCTGGTAATAAAGGCAAATACTATCTATCGCACGTACTACATCCTCACGAGAGGTGATATCACCAGTAAAGCTGGACCCATTCGCCTGAGCTCCTGGGCTACTTACCGCACCCGAAGCAACCTCAACATCCCCCTCACTAGCAGCGTCATCATTGAAAACTCCGAGAAATTCCAATTTTTTAATAAATTCTGCATGAACCTTTTCCATAAGCTTGCAAAGAGGATCAAGGTTTACACCATTTACAACTCCAACTTTTTCAGAAACCGTATTTTCTAATTTCTTTAATGCTTCTATTCCAAATGAAACTGCATCCGCATCTTTTTTTATTGTTTCGGGATCACTATCTTGAAATGCAGCATCTAAAGTCTTTCCGTCAACGTTATATTTATCATCACCCTCAATAATCCCACTCGAAACTGCAATTTGTTCATAGCAAAATCGGCCTAGAGCCTTTGAAGATACCATTGGAGCAAAACGAATTTCTTTGAGAAAATTCTTAGGACTAACAAGTTCCGTAAGAATATTGATTCGCATAGTAGGGTCATTATCATCATCCGGATCTAACTCAGGGTGAATTCCATCCCAACTATTTTCTATAAGTTGTGCTATCAAAGACAAAGCTTCAGAAAAAGAACCAAAACCATCTTGTTTCAGAGAGGATTTTGCTAACAAAATCAAAACTCGAAGATCTTTTGTTTTTTTAGTTAAATCAGTCGCAATTTTTTTTATCGACTTCCAGTCAACTTCTTCTGCTTCAATAATAGTGTCGCCAAACTGCTGCTCATTTTTTTCTTCAGCAATCTGAAACAGCTCCATAAATTTCGGATCATATTCGAGATCCTCACCGCAAGGGGTCTCATCACTGATTGGCTCAAGTAATTTTGTAATATCCAACACAGGTAAGCTCACCTTTTTAATTTCAGTCTGTCACATTTGCTAAGCACGAGCTGTTTAGCACGCGTATTCACTAGCTAAGTACAATTAGCATTAGCAGCAAATCTATTAGAGTGCAAAATAATCGAAAGTTTATTAGTAAGGAACAAAAAAAAGGATTCAATCTAGCGGAAAAAAAAATACAAGTAGTCACAATAAGGGGCAACCGGATGAAATAAAAAACAATCCACACTAAAAATAACAAACACAACTAACCGTTACATCGCCAAGCTGGCAGCTTTTACTTACCAACGGTTTGTGCAGTCGATTAATACTGGCCTATAGTACGTGCTGAGGAATTAACTACATTCATTGGGAAAAAAGGGGTTGCAATGTCACTGCCTATCGCATGCATCACATCAATGCATGTCTGTCCTATGGTTACCGTTGTAGTTCCCCATGTTGGTGGACCCATTGCTCAACCATGCGTTACGGTTTTAGCTGGCGGCTTACCTGTGGCTACAGCGACATCTATGTGCGTCTGCGTTGGACCTCCCGATCTAATTGCAATGGGTAGCACGATGGTTTTGGCTGGAGGGTTACCCGTTGCAAAAATGACCAGTCAAAATGGACATGGCGGTCTAATTGTTAGTCCAGGAAGCCCGATGGTGCTTGTTGGCGGATAAATTTTTTTGTTACTGAGAGCATAAGGATGGCCGAAATTAATCCAGAAAAAACACTCACGCTTTGTGTTATTAGTAACCATAACATTGAGCTCGAAGCAAAGGCTCAATGCTTTTTTCAAGCTTGTGGTGGACTGATTGGATCCAACGAAACAACCGTTAAATGGCATCTACCTGAGCTTAAAAATGAAGATGAACGTAAAGCTCATCCAATCCATAGTGAGCACGCCAAGATTTCTTTTGAGGAAAACCTTTTCTACCTCGAAGTAACCAATAATCTATCTACGATAAAAAGAACAGACGTTTTAATGGAGCAGCATGATGAGATTGCTTTCGGTGACAAAGTAGAACTCAGAAATGGTGACTACCTGAGTATTGGGCCATACCAAGCTTTGGCTGCAATTCATGATGAAACACTCGAAACAATGGTTGCTAAGTTAGACGAGAGAAAAGCAGAAGCAAAAAAAATGACCGACGAAGCCAATAAATTAATTGCAGAAGCAGAAAAACAGTTTGAGGAGGTTCATGAAATGGAAGACAAACCTGAATCAGAATTACCAACAGAACCTGTTATTCCCGAAACTCCTGAAGTAGAAGAAACAGTCGTGCCCACTATCCCAGAAAACACCCATCACCTAGACGGTGAAGCACCAAAAAGTTTAGATCCTTTAGAACTATTGGGAATTAGTGATAACTCAGCTGCTGCCGAGCCGTTTTCTACTCCAGAGCCCAATATCAGTGAGCAGTTTCAAGCTGAATCCATTAGTCCTCTTAGTCAACCTATCCAAGGGGGTGGATTTATCCCTGAAGACTGGCATAACTTGGATGATGATGGTTTAGGAGACGAGCCATTCGCAGTTGAAACGCCTTCTGCTGAAGCCAGCATTCCAGAACAAATTCAGCCGGCTAGTGCCATACCATTAGCAGCACCTCAGCAAGCGGCTCCTGTTGCTCAAAGCGGCGACTTCAACCTTTTAGCGTGTCGTAGAATTTTTGAATTGGCAGGTTTAGATGTAAACCTAGTCTCCATGCTAGAACCAGAACATGCTTTAAAATCCATTGCCTTGTTACTTAAGTCTAGCCTTCAAGGATTATTGGATAATTTATCTGCTATGGACCAGCTACAAAAACAATTACGCATGCAGCAAGCAACCAATCAAAGCAATATATTTAGCCAATCTCTAGATGGCAGCGATGCCTTGTTTAATCTGTTAATAAAAAAAACTAATCAAACACCTGAATTAGCTATCAATGAAAGCAGCTTAAACCTGGCAACTCATCAAAAAATTCTTCCTGAAGCAATGCAACTTGCCTTCAGTGAGTACATCAAAAGTCAGTCACCAGACGTTCTGGAAAAAGAATTTGAAAAAACAGCCAAGAGCAATATCACAGATCTGGCACTTGGAAAGAAGAGACGTTATTGGGATAGCTATAAAGCGTACTACACTCAGTTGAGCAAAGATGGTACAGAAGCATTCCAAAACCACTTCGCAGAAGCATTTAACAGAGCATACGATGACCTTGCCAGAAGAAATAAATAAGCTATCGCGTTTTGCTCGACTAAATTGGCTGCGGCCGACTTTCACACAGGAATGAATCATGTTCAGGCAATTTTCTTTGACACTTATTTTAGCAGTAACCCTTCTCACTGGATGTGGTGATTCATACGTACGCGCCAACATTTCTGCTAGTGGTGATGTCAACCCAAACCGCTCAGGAAAACCGTCTCCAATCGTAGTGCAAATCTATCACTTGCAAGCCCCAGAAGAATTTGAGAACCAGGATTTTTTCCAGCTGATCGATGATGGCGGATCTTCTCTTGGCGGAGATTTGCTATTGATTGAAGAAGTAGAGCTACAACCCGGCACAGAGCTGGATTACGAAGCTCCCTTAAATGAAAAAACTAAGTACATTGGCGTTGTTGCATCTTTTAGAGATATTCAACGTGCTAAGTGGCGCGATATTCGCCCACTTAAAGATCTGGGCGGCCTTTTAAGCGGCAGCTTTACTATTAAATTAGATAAATTATCTGTATCTATCGGTGACTAACTCACCTGGGGAGTAGCATGTCCTGGAACAATAAAGTCGCATGGCTCGAGGGGACTTTTCTTCGGCCTCAGCACTTCCAGCAGCAGGACAGATTTCTGGAAGCCTTCATTGAAGGCAGAGTAAAAAACCTCAGGGCATACTCCTGGGGTTTTAGCTCTTTTAGTCTGGATCAACGCCAGCTGGAAATGGGAAAGATTGCAATTACCGAAGCCATAGGGGTTTTCCCTGACGGAACCGTTTTTCGGATTCCTGAAGATCACGAACCACCATCACCCATTGAAATTACTGAAAACACTAGGGACCAAGAGGTTTACTTATGCCTGCCATTTCGTAAACCTGGCATTTCAGAAATTGACGTTGCAGATGATCATTCTGCCGTAATGGCTCGATACAAAGCTAAAATAGTTGAAGCAAGAGACAATACAGCCAATTCTACTAGAATGGCTGATATTCAGGTTGGTAGCCTGAAAACCAGCCTCATGTTAGAAAACCAGCAAAAAGATGATTTTAATTGCCTGCCGATTTGCAAAATCATCGAACGAAAAGCTGACGAATCTATTTCTTTGGAAAAAAGTTTCATCCCTACTGCCATCCATTGCCAAGCTTCAGAAGTGCTAGTAAGCCAATTAAGTGAGCTTAATGGATTATTAACGCAAAGGGCCAACGCATTAGCCGCACGCGTATCCGGTAGTGGCCGTGGTGGCACCGCAGAAATAGCAGACTTTTTATTTTTACAAGTCGTCAATAGAAGCCTTCCTGTGATTCGTCATTTGCAGCAGTTGCCAGCAGTACATCCTGAAGAATTTTATCGGTTCTTGATTTCTCTTATTGGTGAATTATCCAGTTTTGCTGCTGGAAACAAAATGACACCTGAACTACCTGCTTATAAACACAACAAACTTTCTGATTGTTTTTCTGAAGTATCCGCCATTCTACGAGATCAGCTCAGCATGGTGATGGAACAAACTGCTGTTTCAATTAAAATTCAGGAAAAACGTTTCGGTATTAAAGTGGGAACTATTGCAGATCTTTCATTGCTTGATAGTGCTAGTTTTGTTTTAGCAGTGAAAGCAGATATCAGCGCAGAAGATATTCGACGCCGCATTCCGTTACAAATTAAAATCGGTTCAGTAGAACAGATTCGTGAATTGGTTAATGTCCAGCTACCAGGCATTCCAATTAGTCCATTACCTGTAGCACCACGACAAATCCCCTACCATAGTGGCTTTGTCTATTTTGAATTGGATAAGAATAATGATTTTTGGCAAGGCCTCAAAGCATCAGGAAACTGTGCAATGCATCTTGGCGGTGAATTTCCTGGTCTTGAAATGGAATTCTGGGCAATCAGGGGATAATGCAGCATGACTTCTGACGAAAACAATAACCCTGATTCATCCTTGCTTAAACCCACCCCCGGCGGTGGGCAGGCTACCAATTCTAGCAATGGAAACTTCCAGCAGCAGCCTCTCAGAGCAACTTCCAGCCTCCCCACACAGGATGGTGATGACATTCAAATTGCAGAAATTAGTGTCAATCCTCTGGTAGCCGCAGCAGCACCACTTTTAACTCTGTCATATCAAATAAGAGCCACGGTTCAGCATAGTAATGTTCCGCAGCTCCAAGGACAGACAATTCAACAAATTAAACAATTTGAAGAAGCGGCCAAAGCAAAGAATTGTCCCCCAGAACAAATTCTCACTGCTCGCTACTGTATGTGTACCTTAATTGATGAAGCAGTACTTTCCACACCATGGGGAAGCAGTAGTAATTGGCCGCTACAGACTTTGTTGAGCAGTTTTCATAATGAAGCATCAGGTGGCGAAAAATTCTTTTTAATTCTGGATCGGTTGCAGCAAGACCCAAGAACTAACCTGCACTTGTTAGAATTATTGTTCAGCTGCATCAGCTTTGGTTTTGAAGGAAAATATCGAGTTTTACCTCGAGGATTAGAACAATTAACCATTCTCCGAGAGCAGCTATTTCAATCAGTTCGCAAGCAGCGCGGGGAGTTTGAAAAAGAATTATCTCCACAATGGAAAGGCAATACTGATAGTGGCAGCCAATTAACTAAATACATTCCTTTATGGGTAGTCGGTGTTGCAGGTGGTGGTGTATTACTACTGCTTTATACAATTTTCGGTTTCCTCGCTGGTTCCAATTCTGACCCTTTAGTTAATCAATTATCTTTAGTCGGAAGAAATTTACCGCCACCCGTTATTCAAAGATCATCTGGCTTGCCTTCATCTAGCGCTTTGATTGATATTATTCAGTCTGGATTAGGTGACTTGCTAGATAAGAAGCAACTTAGTGTAAAACAAGTCAATGGACAGGTGCGTTTATTAATTCCTTCTGCTGAAGTATTCAATGGTGAATCCGCCGAGATTGATGGTGCGCAAGTTCCATGGTTGCTCGATCTAGCCAATATGATGAAATCTTTACCTGGTAACTTGTTAGTAGCGGCACATACCAGCGCATCAGACAAGGTCTCCAATCCTAAAGATATGTTGGCACTTAGTGAATCTCAGGCAATAGCTTTACAACAATTATTTATTAAAGTAACTGGACAAAATGAGCGCTTTTCAAGTCTTGGGCTTGCTGATGAGGAGCCTTTAGCTAGTAGTAATACTGCAGATGGGCGACATCTTAACCAGCGGATTGAAATCCGGATTCTTCCCGAATAAACACGATTACCTGGAACATGTATGATTAAACAATTTTTCCAGAGGATGATTGGTTTTTTAAAACAACGAATCATTATCTCTGTTCTCGGCCTGTTTATGTTCGGTGCTATCGTGTGGTTTGGTGGCCCGTTAATTTCTATTGGTGGCTCAACCCCGCTAGGAAGTGTTACAGCTCGTCTTGTTGTTATTTTTGTTTTTGTTTTAATTTGGCTGCTTTATATTATTTGGAAAATGGCTAGGCAGAAAAAACAAGATCAGGAAATTGAACAAGGTTTGATGCAACAACCAGCACCTACCAATGATAAAAAAAGCATCTCTGACGATGAAGTTTCTGTATTAAAAGAACGCTTCTCTGAAGGTATTGCGGTATTAAAAAAGCACAGCCGGAAAGGTGGAAAAAGCCTAGTTGATTTGCCTTTATATATTATCATTGGTCCTCCTGGCAGTGGTAAAACTACCTCTCTTGCATCTTCAGGATTAAATTTTCCTTTAGCAGAAGAAACTGGGCAGCAATCTATTCGCGGTATCGGTGGTACTCGAAATTGTGATTGGTGGTTTACCGATGATGCTGTACTTCTTGATACTGCCGGTCGCTATGTTACCCAAGATAGTAACTCCGAAGCAGATAGCGCAGCATGGAAAGGTTTTTTAACTCTGCTTAAAAAGCATCGCCGCCGTCGCCCTGTGAACGGTGTAATGGTCTCATTGTCTCTAGCAGATTTAATGCAATCTGATGAGGCCAATCTAAATCGCCACGTAAACTCAATTCGTACCCGAATTAAAGAGCTTTACGAGCACTTCGGTATTCGCTTTCCGGTTTATGTGTTGCTAACCAAATGCGATTTGGTCGCTGGTTTCACCGAGTTTTTTGATGACCTTGGCCAAGAAGACCGCGAGCAGGTATTGGGCCTGACCCTTCCAATGGAAGAAGGTACTGAAACAAGTCCTGTTGAGCACTTCCAAAAATCCTTCGATCAACTGATGGAGCGCCTCAACAGTAGAATGTTGAATCGTTTGAATCAGGAGCGCAGCATGCACCGCCGTGGTTTGGTATTTAATTTCCCAAACCAGATGGATACCTTGCGTATACGCCTTGAGCCTTTCTTACGTGCAGTTTTTGCAGCCAATAAGTTTCAAGAAACCGCCATGTTACGTGGTGTTTACTTCACTAGTGGCACTCAGGAAGGCACGCCAATCAGTCGTATGATGGGCAGCATGGCTCGAAGCATGGGCTTGGAACAACAAGAAACTCGAAGTCAGGACGTTCCCGAGCGCAGTTATTTTATTACCAACCTTTTCCGTCGTGTGATCTTCCCAGAAGCATCATTAGTTGGCAGTAATGCCAAAGTAGAAAGGCGGCGTGCCCAGTTGCAGAAAGGCTCTTACATCGCAACCGCGGCTACTATAGTTTTGTCGATTGGCTTTTGGATCATGAGCTACGGCAACAACGGTGATTATGTTCAGCAAGTCGGTAACGAAGTGCTCGACCTTGAAACTCAAGTCGATCGGTTACGCCCAGAACAAAGTAAGTTAACCGCTACTTTGCCAATGCTTAACAAGGCGAGAAATTTAAGCTCTGGATATGCCAACCTTGATCATGACGTACCCTTCTCACGTGGCTTGGGGTTAGCTCAAGATACCAAATTAGGCGAAGCTGCATCAGACGCTTATGTTCGCTTACTTAAGAGTGCTTTTTTGCCTCGTTTGTCATTGCAGGTTGAACAAATACTTAAAACACCAAGCCTTCGCAGTGACCAACAATATGAAGCGCTAAAAACCTATCTGACATTAAATAGCGATGAGAACTACGACGGTGAGTCATTGGCTCGCTTTCTGGAGCAAAGCTGGAAACAGGGTATTCCTCGTGAATACAGCCGCGAGCAACAACAAATTCTCAATCAACACGTCGCTGCTCTGGCCGCCAATGGCCCGCTAAAATTGAATATCGAACAAGACGACAAACTAATCGACAATGTTCGAAAAGTTCAGCAACAGGTTCCTTTGGCAGAGCGTGCGTTTAGCCGCATTCAACTGACACCAGAAGCACTGGCACTTCCTGAGTTCAACGTTGAAGAATTAATTGGTGCCGATGCACAGTTAATCTTTAGTCGTGATAGTGGTGAACCGATCACTAAGGGAATTCCGGGAATATTCACTCGTGATGGTTACCACAACTATTTCAAAGACGCCGCGTTACCTTTATTGGAAAACTTGGCAAATGAAGAGTGGATTCTTGGCCAGAAAACGAATGTCGACCCAGATCAGCTCAATGCAATGGTTGAACAAATGGAACAGTTATATTTCCAGGAGTTCACTCGTCAATGGAGAACCTATCTAAACGATCTCGCGATCAAGAAGTTCTCTAACTTGCCTCAGGCAGTGGTTGCTTTACAGCTAATTTCAGAATCACCTTCTCCGATTCAAAAATTAGTGACTGCAGTAAAAGAGCAAACCTTGCTTGATGAAGAAGCCTTATCGTTCAAAGATAATCCTGATCAGTTCAAGTTATCTCAAAGACTGCGTCCGGAACTAGCCTTTGCTTCAACCTATAAATTACTAGAAGCACCTGCTGAAGGCGAAGCTGCCCCAATTGCCGCTGTGCTGGCTCAGGTTGGCGAGCTACACGCCTACATGAACGGTATGCTAATCGCAGCCGATCAGGGTGTTGCAGCAATGGCAGTTGCCAGAGAAACCAATGCCGGTAGCAATATTATCGCTCGGTTAAAGCTTCAGTCTGCTAACCAGCCATTGCCGGTATCTCGATTATTGGGACAGCTTGCAGGTAGTAGTTTGAACCTGGTGTTATTCAACGTGAATTCCTACCTCAACAACCAATGGGCTAACGACGTTCGTCCATTCTGTGAGCAAGGCATTGATGGTCGCTATCCTTTAGATAGAACCTCAGAACGAAACATTACGCTGGTTGATTTTGGTCGGTTTTTCTCACCTAGCGGTATTCTTTCAACCTTCTTTGATGAAAATTTGAAAGACTTTGTTGATACCACCAAGGATCCATGGCGCTGGCGTACCATTAAAGGTGCATCATCTCCACTGGATGCAAAATCTTTGAGAATGTTCCAAAACGCTGAAGCAATCCGTACTGGATTTTTCAGTCAGGGCGGCGAATCACCAGCAGTCCGCTTTACCATAACGCCGGTGGTGATGGACTCGACGATTACTCGCTTTCTTTTGAATATTGAAGGTCAGCGCGTGGTTTACCGAAATGGTCCAATTCGCCCGAATAAACTGGTATGGCCTGGCCCGGATCAGGATCAGGAAGTGCGCTTTGATATGGCACCGACACCAGCAGGTAAGCGTTCAGGCCGATCAACTACTGGCCCATGGGCTTGGTTCCGTTTACTAGACAAGTCGAATCTGCGCAAAACGCGTCGTGCCGAGTCTTTTGCTATGACCTTCCGTGTTGGAAGTCGCAAAGCGGTATTTACCATGAATGCCAGCAGTATTGTGAATCCGTTCCAGCTGCAAGCATTGAATGAATTCAGCTGCCTGGATCGCTTGTAATGCAAAATAGTAGTACTGGGTTTTATGGAAAAATGCCTTCCCAGGGTGACTTTGTCTCACGACGGTTACCCCGGGAATTCATCCACTTTTGGGATCACTGGCTACAGAATTCGATCGCTTATAGCCGTGACCAATTGCAAGACAGCTGGCTACAAACTTATCTCACTAGTCCAATTTGGCGTTTCGCATTGTCCCCAGGGCAATGTGATAACCGCTTATGGACTGGTGTGATGATTCCCAGCGTCGATAGCGTTGGTCGATACTTCCCATTGACTATTGCACTAGCTCTACCTGCTTCAACCAATCCTTTTACCCTCGCAGGTGAATTCAAGGAATGCTACGACGCAGCAGAAAAGCTTTTACTATCGACATTGAACGATCGCCAGTTCGACATGGCCAAGTTTGATATGGAAGTATCCAGGCTGTCAGCACAGTTCAACACCACCATGTTGACCCGATCGTTGCCAGCAGCTGATCCTAGGTTTATACCAAAAGACGATTCAAATAATTGGCATATACCTCAGCCCAGTGCCGATGTTTCAGTAAGCTATCCGCACATGTTGCATATTCTGGTTCGCCAGCGGTTTCCAATTTACAGTTTGTTCTGGAGCAAAGGCTCCAATCAGGTTCAGCCTTGTATGTTGGTATCGAGAAATATGCCACCAGTAAGTGGCTTCAGTGGCATGTTAGGTGGCTACTGGCAAAGTGGTAACTGGGAAGACTGGGCAATGTCTTTCCCTATGGCTTCGGGTCGCTGACCCGGGGCCAGTGCCCTAGCAATAACTTCTGTTACAATCGGCATCTATTATCCCCATCTAGCCAGCCTGCATGAGCAAAGCCCTGAGCAACCCGGTTATTCTGCTTGAGAAGAACCTGTCGGAAATATCCTGTAACCATCCTTTAATCGCTAACCCACCCGTTGACGCTGGCCATTTAGCTTTAAATGACCCTCGGTTTTTCTGTACTGATTACAGCGATTATCGCCAATTACAGCAACAGCAAAAATCCGTCACTTTCGGCCATAGCTACCAAGCAAAAACACCGCATGATGGATTAATTTTATTCTGGCCAAAATCCAAAGAACGTGCCGCTTGGATGCTATCTACCCTACTTCCGCAATTAACTGATACCGCTGAAATCTGGTTGATTGGTGATAACCGCGGCGGGATTAAATCAGGTATCAATCAACAGGCAGATTTCTTCAGCGAAACGACCAAATGGGCGAGTGGTAAACATTGCCAGCTTTTTAAAGCATCAGCAGCCAGCATTCTGCCTGCTACGCCAGCAAGTCGTCAGTGGAACATTCCACAAACAGAGCTCACCATTCAAAGTCTACCGGGCGTTTTCAGTCACGGTCGGTTAGATGAGGGGACTCAATTACTGCTTGAACATTTACCCAATTCTAAACCAGGAAAACTGCTCGATTTTGGTTGTGGTGCCGGCGTTTTAGGCGCAATCATGGCCAGTAAAGGTTGGCAGAGTGATATGGTTGATGTTGACGCACTAGCCATTGAATCCAGTAAGCAAACCCTTGCTAGCAATGGTTTGTTTGGCAATGTTTTTGCTTCAGATGTTTATTCCGATGTCCAAGATAAATACGATCTACTGCTTTCCAATCCACCTTTCCACAAGGGTGTTGATACCCATTATTTAAGCAGTGAACGATTTATCCAGCATGCCAAAACCTTCCTCAAACCGGGCGGTGAAATTCGCATTGTTGCCAATCGGTTTTTGAAATATCAGCCACTACTAGAAAAGCTGGGAACCACTGAACTGATCGCACAAAATAATCAGTTCCGCATCTGGAGTTGTCGGCTGCGTTAGTTATCCACAAATACAAAAAAGGGTGCCAATTCAGGCACCCTTTTTCGTTGTATGTGTGTTTAGCCTAGTGACCGCAACCACAGCCGCCATTGCCACCACCGCAGCAACCGCCCTCTTTATCTTTACCGTGCTCGTGACCTTCATCACCGTGGCCACCACAGCAACCGCCTTCACCGTGCTCATGATCGTGGTCATGGCCTTCACCGCCACAACTACCACCACCGCAACAGCCGCCTTCAGCGTCACTTTGCAATGCAGCAATTTCATCATCAGTTGCTGGACGAACTGTGCTCAGTTCAACATCAAAGTTAAGTGTTTTGCCTGCAAATGCATGGTTGGCATCTAACTTAACTTCTTCATCGCCGATTTCAACGATAGTTACAGCCTGCATACCAAATGGAGTTTGCGCCTGAAAACGCATGCCAATGGTAATTTCACCGGCATCTTCAAATGCTTCACGAGGCACCGCTTGAATCAGTGCTTCATCCCACTCGCCATATCCATCTTCTGGTGCAACCTGAACTTGCAGCTTATCACCCACTTTATGGCCTGTCAGCGCTTCTTCCAAACCGTGAATGATCATACCGTGGCCATGGATATACTCCATTGGCTCAGCATCATGGGAGGTTTCGCGGAAATCTCCGCCTTCAATAGTCAGTTCATAATGAAAGCTAACGTGACTGTTTTCCTGAATTTGCATAACAATTACTTCTTGGCAACAAGCTTAGGCTGGCAATCCTAACCACTAAGCCGATGAAAGGGTAGGATTTAAGTCATCATTCGATAAAGATTCAAGAACTTTCGACACAACCTAAATTGAATCTTAAACCAGTTTTTCTTTTCTACTTTTTGTTCTATGAGTTAAGGGTAGCGTAATCATTAGTAGTTTTTTAGGAGCATTTACATGGATCGTTTATTAAAAGCCCTTCATTTTAGACGTCGCCATCGTACTCCTAGAACAGCTAGCCCATCACCAATAACACCAACGAGCCAGGGCGGTACAACATTACTTACATCAGGGTTGGCTGTAGCAGAACCTATATCTATTTCTTTTCCCTTAGCACGCCTTGATAATGTACTTTCAAAATTACCCACCCCTTACAAATCTTTAAATAAAGCAATTATCCTCTACTACAGTGCATATTTAGATTTTTGTGCAAAGTCTGAAGAGGCAAAGAATCCTCAGGGAAAAACAGTTATTTTACTTAAAATACTACAATTGTGTAATTGTATTAAAACTGAAAATATAGAATTTAGTGGATTTATAGCCAGCCTTCATAACCAAATATCTCACTATGGTCAAATAGGTGTCTCAAGCTCTCAACAATTAGCAAGTTCTTTAAACAGAATTATCGAAGATCTACTCAACCTCACAATTCGGGTGACAGGAATTGAAGCCGATATTCGTCATGCTGCCCGTGGTCGATTAATATTTCTTGGTGCAGCAGCAGCGCAAAAATATCGAGTTCAATTCAACGGACACACTTTATTGCATTACAGAGAAAATCCAAATGATAGAAATTCTGGATATGTTAACCCTCATGGTTCCAGACCTTTTAATATTTCTAGCCAAGTGCACCATGTAGATGTACTTAATTCAAAACAAAAAGATATTTTAATTCCGCTTAACTCTTCTCATTTAAGATCATCTTACTTGGTAAATTCTGGAGATAAGCTAGAAACTAAACAAAGACTAGCAGGAGATGAAAGCGGGTTCTGCTGCTATATCATGGATAGGTCAGGAAATTTCTACACAGCGCCCCATTTAGACCTTGGCGTCGATAAACTTGATGATACCGAAGCAAAGCACTTAGCAGGGTTCTTTCATTCCAGTTACCTTCCAGCATCATCTATTGCCTGTAGCGGTTCATGGAAAGTTATTAATGGCAAACTATCTGCCATTACCAATGCTAGTGGACATTTCAAACCAGGTGACCAGCATCTCTATTTTTGCCTACTTCAACTACAAAACCACGTCGACATTTCCAATGTTGAAGTATGGACTTTTGTTCCTCCAAAATTCAACGCCATTAAATCAAGAGGCAAAGCGCCTGAATTTATGAAAAAATTTATTACTGGCGAAGCATTTGATCAAGCAGATAGCTGGTCACAGGATAGAATGGATGAAGATGAACGTGGTCTAACGAGTGCAATGAAAGGGCTAGGTGCTATTGGTATATCAAATCTTCCAGGTAGCACTATTAGAGAGCTTCTTAGTCCACTGAAAACAAATAATCTGGGGGCTGTCGCTAATGAATTTGGTATAGACACTTCTTTGACTGTGGAAGAAAAAGATTGGAAAGAAATTTGTAGGAAAATCACCCTAGAAAATTACCTACTAAAGAGTCAACAAAACTGGGGGAAAATTAAAGAAGCATCCTCTGAGGGAGATATTGGCGGTGAGTGGGTCTAATTCAATTATTTTTTTTTGATGAAAATAATCCCAATAAAATCATTCCTCCACCAATCCAGTGCCATGAGCTGAGGAATTCATCCAGCCACAACCAACCACCGATGGCGGCGAATAATGGAATTAATGGAATGAACATTACCGACATTGCCGGACCAAGGCTGGCAACCCCTTTAATCCAGAAGATATAAGCCAGCAAAGAAGGAAAAACCGCCACATATAATAGCGCCATTAACCCTTGTTGATTCACCAACCCTACATAATTGAATGCGGTTTGCTCCCAAATCCATAGTGGCAACAAAAGGGGCACACCAATCATCAATAAGACAGCCAATAGTTCAGTCACTGACAAGCCTAACTGTTGCAACGGCTGTTGATATTTTCGTAATAGCACGCTGTAAAGCGACCAATCCAAAGCCGCCAATAGCATCCATAAATCGCCGTTACTGAATTGAAAAGCCAGCAACTGCTGCCAACTTCCCTGGCAAACAATCCACACCACTCCGGCACATGCCAATAACACCGACAACCACTGCAATCGGCTAGTGGCTTGTTGCAAAATTAACCGAGCCAATAGCAGTGTCAATAACGGCATGCTGGCACTAATTAAACCAATATTTAAAGCTGAAGAAGTTAGTGCTGCCAGATATAAAAAAGTGTTGTAACCAACAATACTCACCAGACTTAGCAGCAACAGCATTGGCCAATGTTGAAGTAAACTGCTCGACTTTTTCCAAATCCCTCTGGCGAATGGCAGAACAATTAACAATGCCAACAACCAACGAAAGAACGCCAGTGCCAATGGGCCAGTCTCGTTAACAACACTACGAGCAACCAGTGCATTACCTGCCCAAAAAAAGCAGGCAAAAACCAACATCAGCATGGCCGTTCGATTGGAATCTGATTTCAAAATAAATGTCCCAGCATTTTTGTAACAACAGCAGAGAATCCGACTATGCCACAAACTTGGTTCTTTTGAATTTTAAGTAGTTAGCCCCCATCTTTTTGATAAGCGTATTTGTGAAGGCAACTAAATATCAACCGGTTATCAAGATTGATACATCACAAACAATGCAGCGAACTCGCTATCTCACCATCACGAACTGGTTTAACATCCGCTTCCTTAAAATTGCTCGTTTTCTGTAGTCTGAGGTTTTCTGAATGAATAAATCTTCACCGAAAGTTGGTTTTGTTAGCTTGGGATGCCCTAAAGCTTTGGTGGATTCAGAGCGAATTCTCAGTCAACTGGCGCGCGATGGATATCAACTATCTGATAATTATCAAGATGCCGATGTTGTTGTCGTTAACACCTGTGGTTACATCGACCAAGCGCAGCAAGAGTCACTCGATACCATCGGTGAAGCGATCCAGCAAAATGGCCAAGTGATTGTGACCGGTTGTATGGGTAGCGGTTCGCTGGCAGAAAAGATTCGTCAAGCGCATCCGCAAGTGCTCGACATTCAAGCGGCTCACTCAATTGAGAAAACCGTTGAATCTGTCCATCAACAAGCCCCTATTTCAGCTGCTCAGCAACTCGCTTCAGCGCAAGTTCCTACCCAAGGAATCAAACTGACGCCACATCATTATGGCTACCTTAAAATTTCAGAAGGTTGCGATCACCATTGCAGCTTCTCTATTTTGCCAAGCTTGCGTGGAAAACTAATCTCTCGGCCATCTGGCAGTGTGCTGGAAGAAGCAGAGCGCTTAATGAATGCAGGTACCGGTGAGTTATTAGTCATTGCCCACGACACTAGTGTTTACGGTAAAGATCGTAACTATCTAATTGATTATTGGAATGGTAGAAAAATCGCCACCCGCCTAAAAGATTTATTAGAAAATCTCGGCAGCATGGGAATTTGGATTCGACTGCAAGATGCCTACCTAGCACCTGAACTAGATGCGCTAATTCCACTGATGGCCGACGGCACAATATTGCCTTACCTCGACCTACAATTGCAGCATGTCAGCCCAGCCATTCTCGGAGCAATGCAAGCACCTGCTTCCAATGAAAACGCATTAGAGCGCATTCAAAGCTGGCGAGAAACCTGCTCAGACATCGCCCTTAAAGCCCATTTTATGGTTGGTTTTCCCGGTGAAACTGAAGCTGACTTTGAAATGTTGCTCGACTTCCTCAAGCAAGCGCAGCTAGACCATATTGGCTGCCAAGCTTATTGCGCAGTCGATGGTGCCGCAGCCAACCAGCTTTCTAGCAATGTCAGTGAACAAATTAAACAGCAACGTCTTGAGCGCTTAATTGAATTACAGCAACAAATCAGTGCTGAAAAACTTCAGCAACGCATTGGCAAGCGCTACCAGATATTGGTTGATGGCGAGAGTGACAACGGCGAAATTTATGGCCGCAGCTTTGTAGAAGCGCCCGACACCGATAGCGTCATTTGGCTAGAAAATGGCCAAGGGCTTCAGCCAGGTGATTTGGTTGACGTTGAAATTTATGACGCTGACGAATATGACCTTTATGCCCGCCCTGCCGAAGATTAATTCTGGATAAAATTTTCAATCAAGCCGGTCGTATTCTGCGACCGGTTTTTTTTATGCCCCAAAATAGTAAGTCGGTTGAAGGATCAATACCGTTGCTCATACTAAAAATCCAACAGCCTTGTATTCCGCATTATTTTTCGCCCTAATGGTTCATCGCAGTTAAATATTTACCCGGGAGTTCTGGCCGTGCCTACGCAATCTGAGCATACAAGCAGCTGGTCTATTCAGCCTGAAAGTCCGCTTCATCAGCAAATGCGTCAATGGCGACATGACTTCCATGCCCACCCAGAAACCGCCTTTGAAGAGCACCGAACCGCAGCAAAAGTTGCCGAGCTGTTAAAAAGTTTTGGTATCGAAGTGCATACCGGCTTAGCAAAAACCGGCGTTGTTGGCGTGCTTGATGGCAATATTTCCAGCGATCGCTGCATTGGCCTTCGCGCCGATATGGATGCATTGAATCTACAAGAACTTAATCAATTCAAACATTGCTCAACTCACCAGGGAAAAATGCACGGCTGTGGTCACGATGGCCATACCGCCATGCTGCTGGGTGCCGCTTGTTATTTAGCTGAGCATCGAGACTTTGCTGGCCGAGTGGTGTTTATTTTTCAGCCCGCCGAAGAAGGTGAAAATGGCGCAGAAGTGATGTGTCAGGATGGACTATTCGATCTATTCCCGGTCGATGCCATTTACGGCATTCATAATTGGCCAGGCGTGCCTACCGGCAGTTTTGCAATTCATCAAACCGCAGTAATGGCTTCGATGGATGTATTTGATATTGAAATTACTGGCCGTGGCAGCCATGGCGCAATGCCACATGCCGGTGTCGATCCGGTGGTGGTTGCCGGTCAATTAATTACTTCATTGCAAAGTATTGTTGGCCGTTCATTAGATCCGCAAAAAGCCAGTGTGGTCAGCATTACTCAAATGCAGGGTGGCGATGCTTACAATGTTATTCCAGAGTCGGTGACTTTATCGGGTACCTGTCGAACTTTTTGTGCAGAAACCCAAGATAAAATCGAACATAGAATGCAGCAGCATGTTGAGCATATTTGTGAGGCTTACGGCGCAACAGGCAAATTAAATTACCGGCGAATTTCTCCAGCCACGATTAACCAACCAGAACACGCAAATATTTGCATAAATACCGCTTTATCATTGGTATCAACTGAACAAGTCATAACCGATTTACAGCCCAGCATGGCTTCAGAAGATTTTTCATTTATGTTGCAGCGAAAACCCGGTGCTTATTTTTGGCTAGGTAATGGCAACCACGAGCAAAGCAAAGGGCTGCATAATCCTTATTACGATTTTAATGATGAAATTCTGCCGCTGGGAGCAAGTTTTTGGATCGCCTTGGCTAAATTAAATAATTAAATACTTGGCTGGTTTGTGCTTCATCATAAACCAGCATTTCATTACATTTTTATTACAAAAATATTTTTTTAAATTACACTTAAATTTTCTACTCCCTGCTCCAACCCAGATAAACACCCGCTTTCAGTAAACTCCCATCTCAAAGAAACCCATTAATACTTGAGCAACCCAGTAGGTTACTAGCGCCTTTCACTTTGCAAAAACTACCAATTATCAATAAACCAACTATTGTTGAGTCATCCTTCATTCTAGGGATAAAGAAGCAGCTACGTTTAACTGGCTAATTTATATTCCCAATAGCAAAAGTTTTAAACCAAAAGCCAACTGTGGTTTTGGTTTGTATCATGAGATAACACGGAGGTTAATATTCATGCACCCTATGTCAAAAACCATTTTTAAAAAAGGCGCAGTGGCTTTAGTCGTCACCAGCTTTTTAACCATTACTGCTTGTGGCGGTAGTGATAGCAGCACTCCAGTAGCTGCAGCACCTTCCTTTGGCGCCATGAGTATTGTCATGACTGCTGATGGCGATAACGACTCTGGACAGGTTTCATCGACTTTGACCATTTCACCAGCCAGTAGTGAAGATAGCTTCACTAAATACAATTTGTACTGGGGAAATGATGATTGCGATAAAGTCGGTGATGCTTTTACTAGCCTCGATAAAACCGGTGAAAATCTTGAATATGTTCTAGATGAAGATACGGTGATGCCACAAGGCTCTACCCACATTATGGTATTCAGCAGTAATGGCGATACCGAAATGAAAGAATGTATCACCATGGCTGTGACTGATGCTGGTGGTTTACCAAAACCTCCAGCAGCAACTTTCACAGATCCCAGTACTGATGTAGGAACAATCAATACAACAGTTGCAGTTAACGAGCTTACCTATACAGAATTTACTGATGATGGTGACGCTACGGATGATAATTTCGACATCATCGATGGCTACGTTGTCTATTGGGGTAGCAATGCAACAACCAAATTAAATTCCACTGCCCTTAAAGAAGATTTTGTAAAAGGAACTTCAGCAGATTCAATTAGTGTAGATTTAGGTGCCCCAGTAGCTGTGCCGACTGGAGCAACTCATTTGCTGGTATATAGCTACGTTGGTACTGTTGCTGATGCTGATCGAGTTGAATCCACAATGGCTCGCGCAGTTCGAATTGCCGATGCAGGCTTCCCAACCGTAACTATCGCAAGTGTTTCATTTAACGATGTGGATTACGACAAAGGTCAAATTCAAGGTGATTTAGAATTTTCAGTAACCAGTGGTGAAGAAGATGACTTTAATTCATTCAACATTTACTTTGGTGATGGTGAAGATAAAGTTGGCGCTGCCATAGGTGAAGTAGCAACGGTTAGTGGTACTAACGAATATACCTTTAGCTTTTCTGAAAACACTCAGGTTCCTGAACTAGCAGATAACTTCCTACTATTTCCTGTAAAAGACTCAGTCGAGCGCATCGGCGCACCAGTTGAAGAAGACATCGTTGATAATGTTGCAGGTAGCATTCCGGGAGATGGTCCTGGCGCCGTTACTTTCTTTGATGGTGATGTAACTGCTGACGAACTTTCTGGAACCGTAACCATCGCACCTGCTACTGATGAAACAGATGTTGATGAGTATGTTCTTTATTGGGCCACTGATAATGAAATAGAAAATAAGTTGTACGAAACACCTATCACCAGAGTTGCTACTAATTCTGAAGAAGATGTAACGGCAACTATTCCTTTAAACACTGTGGTACCTGCAGCTGCTACACATATTGTCATCGTCAGTAGCAATGCTGTAGGTGAAAGTACATCAGAAACAGATATTGTTATTGCGAATGTAGATAATGCGTTACCAGCAGCTCCTGGATTAATTACTCTTGTCGATAATGATACTGATGGTGTCACTTCAGCCGCTAATGATAAATTAGAAAATGAACTGACTTTTGCTGCCGCCTCTGAAGAAGTTAATATCACCCATTACGCAATATATTGGGGTGATGGCGCTAACTCAATTTTACAAATTGACTCTGCAGATGCAGTAATCGCGGCAAATGTCTCAAAAACAGATCTTTCATTCAATTTTGCTGATAATGTTGATAACGAAACTGATATTCCAACAGGTGCAACTCACGTGCTGGTTGTTGGTGTCAATGCTCATGGCAATAGCGCAACTGCATCATTTATTGCAATTGACCAGCCAAATTAAGGTGTAAAACAAAAAAAACCCGGCATTTATTCCGGGTTTTTTTATGCTAAGTTTAAATAGTTTGTTTATTAGCCTATTTATTAAAAACCGGTATCCCAGCCACTTTCTTTCGCATATAAGCAATTTGTTCCATATGCGGTAAATCTTTGGGGCAAGTGTCCTGACAACCGAGTAAGCTCATACAGCCAAACACGCAGTCTTGATTACCTAATACATGGAAGAAATCATCATCACAGGCATTGTGCAAGTCGAGTGCGCAGCTTTAATTTTAGAGTACGCTTGTAGGCTACAAAAACCGATTGGTTTTCATTAATAAAACTCTGATATTTCAATTAGCGCTGAGCCAACAGTTGGCTAGGCAATGTAGTGAATCTTCAACACATCATCCTTAGAGATTATCTTACTCCCCCTACATCTTCTGCGAATACCTATGCAATGAATCACGAAGAAATTCAGTAAACTACTCACACTTTCTATTTTGAAAAAGCACCCATTGCCAATAAACCAACTATTGTTTATAAATCTGTCCTGATTGAGATGTAGAGCAGCTACCTTTAACTGGATGGCTTACACACCCAATAGCAAATTTTATAAACGAGTAACCAGCTGCGTTTTAATTTATGCCATGAGATAACACGGAGGTTAATATTCATGCACCCTATGTCGAGATTCACCCTTAAAAAAAGCGCAGTGGCTTTCGTGGCCACCTGCTTGTTAACTATTACTGCCTGCGACGGAATTTACCCGACTCCTCAAGATGGCGCATTAAGCTTTTCCATTCAAGATGAAGATTTAGCCATTGGCAGGATTGCAGGTGATTTAACTATTTCACCATCACTTGATGAAAGCGATATAACAGAATATAACCTTTATTGGGGCACAGACGATTGTATTAAAGTTGATCCTGAGCCTATTGCCAGGATAGCTGCCACTGGTGGAAATGTTTTTCATCGATTTTATCCTGCTGCAAACGCTTCACAAATTCGAGTTGGTGCAGATAAATTACTAGTGTTTTCTGGCAATGACGACGCCGAAATGGCTACTTGTATCGACATGGAAATTGTCGACGCGGGTGCATCTCCTTTGACAATTCAATCAGGCAGCGTTTTAATAACCGATGCTGATCAACGTCCTCGCTCTTTAGGGGGGCAGTTAGCTGTTATCGCGTCCTCGTCGGAAGCTATGATCGATGGCTACCGTCTATATTGGGGGGTTAGCGAAACTCAAAAACTGCCTAATGCAGAGAGTTTTGCAGGAGGTATAAAAAATAATGGATTCATATATAGCTTGGGCAGCAATACTAATAATACGGCAACAATCATTCCAGAACGCGTAACTCACATATTGTCTTATACCTATTTAGGTACGCAAGAAAATACCATTCCAAGGTATTTGTCTATTATAGAAAGCGCTTCTCCTGTGAGTGCACCACAAAACGTGACATTTACTGACACTGACCCTGACGGCGGCCAGATAGCCGGTAATCTAGCAATCACACCAGCAGCAGATCTAAGCTTTCTTCCCCCTACTCACTACGATATTTTTTGGGGCAAGACTAATCAAATAAGGCTTTCATTGATTGAGAGTATTCCTGCTGACACCGTCCCATTACAATATACTTTTCCCGTCGATACTCCTGTAGTGCCCGATGCACGTTTTTTGTTTGTTATACCTCGAAATGCTGGTGGTTTAGCAGCTTCATTTCGTGATTTTGTTGTAACAATTAGTGATATAGGTCTGCCAATATTAGATGCTGCAGCAATTAGTTTCACCGACACTGATCCAAATGCAGGTAAATTAAGTGGCACGGTAACAATAGCTGCCGCACCAGATGAAACCAACATTACTCACTACGTGCTTTACTGGGCTGATGCTGCTGGTGATCGATTGTACGATCTACCGATAATTTCATTGGAAGCTAATAATAGAAACAATCTTACATTTCGCATACCAAACAATACGATAAAGCCAGCCTTTGCTTCTAAACTTGCTGTTTATACTAAAAATAGCGGTGGTGAAAAAATAACAGGTATAGCTGTGTCAATTAATGACTTATAAACTCAATAATTGGCTATAAAAAAACCCGGCATTGATTATTGCCGGGTTTTTTTATGCTAAAAATAACGCACCATTTTTAAAGCAACTGTTATTTATTAAAAATAGGTATCCCCGCCACTTTCCTTCGCATATAAGCAATTTGTTCCATATGCGGCAAATCTTTCGGGCAAGTGTCTTGGCAACCGAGCAAGCTCATGCAGCCAAACACACCGTCTTGATTACCCAACACATGGTAAAAATCATCATCGTCACGGGCATCGCGGCTATCTAAAGCGAAGCGAGACAGTTTCATCATACCGACCGCACCGACAAAGGTTTCACGCATTTGTTTGGTGGCACAGGCCGATACACAGCAGCCGCATTCTACGCAGCGGTCCAGTTCATAAACCTTTTCTGCTTCTTCCGGTTCTATGCGTTGTTCCACTGCGTGAATATTGTCGTCTTCATTTTTAGGGTGAAGATACAATGCCAATCGCTCGGCTAGCTCACGCATAAACTTACCGGTGTTTACCGATAAATCGCCAATTAATTCAAAACCGGGCAATGGCATTAATGTCAGTTCCGGGTTTTCAAATTTACTGGTTAAAGTTCTGCAGGCTAAAGTCGGTAAGCCATTAATTACCATGGCACAGCTGCCACAAATGCCAGCGCGACAAACAAAATCAAATTGTAATGATGGGTCTTGCTCGGCACGGATTTTATTTAATGCGATAAAAACCGTCATGCCCGGTGCTTCTTCCAGCTGATAAGAAACCATTCTTGGTTTGTCATCAACCTGCGGGTCGAAGCGGAATATTTTGAAGGTGACAATACGACCTTTCGCCATTATTTAGCCTCCTGTTGGTTGATTGCTGTCATATCAGCTCGCTGGTTTGGCTCACCTAAATCAATCGGCAAATCAAACGCCATAATGGCGGCTTGTTTTTGCTCGCGGGTGGCATTTTCTGGCAGATTTTTAACAATGGCTTCAATTTCAGCCAGACGCTTTTCGGTGTCTGAATGATGAATCGCATTGTTGATACCGTAACCACGATAACCCGGTGGAATTTCCATTTTCATAATATCGAGCGCTTCGTAGCTCAGCTCTGGCTCCAGTTCACCTTCTGCTGACCAGTTGGCTAAAGTACGCTTTAACCAGTCGCGGTCATTTCGCTCGGGGAAATCTTCCCGGGCATGGGCACCGCGGCTTTCGGTCCGGTCGCGGGCACCTTTGGCAACACATAGCGCTACTTTAAGCATTCGGCGCACCCGTAACGCTTCGACCAGTTCTGGGTTAGAATGGCGCTTTTTACATTTCAGTTGAATTTTTCTTGAGCGGCGTAATAAGTCACGTAATTCTGAAACCGCTTTAGTTAGTTCATCTCCATTTCGGAAAATACCAACATAATTCATCATGACTTGTTGCATTTGCTCTTTTATCTCAAATACATTTTCACCGGCTTTACTTTCTAATAATTGATCAATTTCTTGCTGTAGTTTATCTACGCTGGTTTTAATTAATCCGGTATCAACAATTAAATCAGTTTCGTGGCAGAACTCAGCAACATATTCACCGACAATCATTCCTGCCACTACAGTTTCCGCCAATGAATTTCCGCCCAATCGGTTAAATCCGTGCATATCCCAACAAGCTGCTTCACCGACTGAGAATAAACCTTCTAAAGTCGGGCTCATGCCCTTGGCATTGGTTTTAATGCCACCCATGGAGTAATGCTGGGTTGGCCGAACCGGAATATATTCTTCGGCTGGATCTATGCCTAAAAAGCTTTCACAAATTTCTTTTACTTCACGTAAATTCTTTTCGATATGCTCCCGGCCTAGTAACGTAATATCGAGCCATAAATGTGGACCATAAGGACTATCGACACCCTTGCCTTTTCGCATGTGTTCGGTCATACGGCGAGAAACCACATCGCGCGAAGCCAATTCTTTTTTCTCTGGCTCATAGTCGGGCATAAAGCGGTAACCGTCTTTATCGCGTAATAAACCGCCATCACCCCGGCAACCTTCGGTGGTTAAAATACCAACGGGAACAATTGCGGTTGGGTGAAATTGCACCGCTTCCATATTGCCTAATTGTGCAACGCCAGTTTCTAGCGCAATGGCTTGGCCGATGCCTTCGCAAATCACGGCATTGGTCGATACCGAATAAATTCGGCCATAACCGCCGGTGGCAACGGTGGTTGCGCGGGCAATATAAGCAAATAATTCACCACTAATTAAATCGCGAACCACTGCACCGTGGCAGCGCTTGCCATCATGAATTAACGACAATGCTTCAACCCGCTCATGAACTGGAATACCCAGCTCGATGGCTTTGTTATCGACTGTATTTAATAGCGCATGGCCAGTGCCGTCTGAACTGTAGCAAGTCCGCCATTTTTTGGTGCCGCCAAAGTCACGGGCATTAATTAATCCATGGGCCTGTTCGGCTTCTTCAATGGTGACTTTTTCGGCATTGACCACAACTTGACGTGGCCCTTTTTTAATTCTGCTCCAAGGCACGCCCCAACTGGCTAACTGACGGACTGCTTTGGGTGCCACATGGGCAAACATTCTGGCGACTTCTTGGTCGCAGCCCCAGTCAGAGCCTTTGACGGTGTCCATAAAATGAACATCTTCATCATCGCCCTGGCCTTTGGTGGTATTGGCCAAAGACGCCTGCATGCCACCTTGGGCAGCGGCTGAGTGGGAACGCTTGGCGGGAACCAGCGATAAAACCTGGGTGTCTAATCCTTGCTTCTTACAGGCAATCGCTACACGCAATCCTGCCAGGCCGGCACCGATTACCAGCGAATCGGTATAGATAATCTTCATGGTCGCTCCTGCTGAAAACCTAATTTTGAGTCCACTCGAAAGTTTGAATTAACAAATTTCGAGACTGGTAGTTAACCTGCTGCATGTGGCCAAAAAGCCGCCAATGACAACATTCCCACAGAGATAAACACCAGACTGAAAATAGTTTTCAGACGACGTAATTTTTCACGCTGGTCGAGATTTTTTACCAGACCCCATTTAATTACTACTCGATATGCGCCGATTGCGGCATGTATTTCGGCTGCTAATAACAATGGAATATATAAAACCCATGCATGGTCAATCCAGATTCGAGTGGCCGAGCCTACCGCACCCACTGAAATCGGATCCGAGCCAATCAACCATAAATGAACCGGCAGCAGCACCATAATCACCACACCGGTCACTGCCTGCCAAACCCAAAGCTTGGTATCGCCATGTTGAACAACTTGTAAATGATTACGCAGTGCTAGTCGCTGTTTTACTTGTAATGGCAACCGATAAAGTGCGCTTAACATATGAATTACTGCCAGGGCACCAATGCCTATCGCAATCACCGTAACCACCCATGGATAGCCATGACCGTTTTCTGTCAAAAAGGCTAGTTCCATATTTCTGGCGACAAAATCCATCGCATCGCCACCGAGTAAAATCGATGAAACCAGAATCAGGTGAGTCCAGAGAAAGATGGTAAGCAATGCGCCAGATAAGCTTTGCCCGACATCGAGTCTGGCGCTCCAGCGTTTAGCATCCGTTAAGAGTTTTGCAGTCATTAAACCCTGTCTCCTAGCTTGAACAGCTTAATTGAAGGTCTGAGAAATCTGTCGTTTCAGCTACCTATCCGGGCAACTGCAGCAAATTTGGCTTAATGATTCCGCATCTGGGAATACCAAACCTTGCTATCGGTCGTTATTTTTATCATCTACTGGCTTGATCAATGGCGCTCGCTGCTTGGTATTGACTTGGCAAGAGTGGCAGCAATGATCAACAACCGTTCTATCAAACACTCAGATGAAGTGGCTGTTTGTTTCAGCGAGCAACACCAAACCGGCGAGCAACCTAACGATCAATCTGCTGGCCGATTGGAACCTATTGCCCCGCCATACCAGCATTCACTGTTTTTGAATGCATCTTCAACATCCCACTTTCGCAGTGAAAACAAAAGCCTCGCAGTTAAAATTGCACTGCAAGAATAGTGCGCTTGTCGCTACAAAATTGGCCTGACCTATGTCAAAACAGACAACAGTGTTATGCCAGTAAACGAACCAAAAAACGAACAAAATTTGCTGAGAAATGGCTACCTCAGAAGGGATAGTCACTGAACAGGAAAATTTAACGCACCCAAGCGAAAATGCTCAGCAGGCTAATTAATAAGATTAATCAATGCATGTTGGGGGGGAGTAAAAGATCGCTGTGGGTTAGAAAAACAGCGCCTTCTGGCCAGGCTCAAGGTTGCACGGAGCAGCGGTAGGCGCGACCTGCAACTTTCGAGGTCTTCGATAAACGCCGAGCAAACAATTGGCCAATTACCACTCGGAAAATACAAATATCAACCGTTGGAATAAATTTTTCCATGGTCAAGTTGTAGTTCGCAGTAGGCTCAGTACAACCTTGTAGCATGGAATTAAGTGCCTCAGGAGAGTGTGCATTTATTAAATTCTACTGCCCTAAAAGGCGTTTTTATTCTTGTATTAATTAATAACGAACCCGTCGTTTGACAAACCTAAGACGCAATCAGATACCTTGAAATTTGTTGGTCGATGTCTGATTTCGTTGCATGATCTACATGGAGAAAAACAGTGGGAAATGCCGAAAAATATCGGAAACATTTTCGGTCGCATCAAGCCTTGTGGCCACCAAAACAATTTAACTCACTGCTCAATTTTTGATCACTTTTTCAAATCGGCCTGTGAGGTTGAGTTATCAGCAGGATGGAAGTTTGTGCAAGGTATGTACAGAGGTTAACCACCGAGTTATCCACAGGTTTCGTGTACTAAGCAACAACTGCACCACAATTAAGTGACAACCCACTAGCGATCTGACAATCATAAATCACCAAGACTTATCCACAAAATCGGTTATTAGCATTTAGACACTAAAGTTTTCCACAACACAAGATGTGCTATTTCGGCTTCGATTAGCGTTTGATCCTAGAGAAGTTATTCACAAAAAACTGGTTATTTGGCCCGTCGGCAAAAAGCGTTACCAATAAATGGATTAGCGATTTTATTCACAACTGCCCACAACTTACTCAAAGCTAGCCAACAGGTTACCCAAAGCCTTACCCAATAATCTATTCAACCAAGTCGACTAAATTGCATTAGTTAACCACAACTACAAAACATCGCTTATTGGTAGCGAATTCCCTGATGATCAATCCAACCATCCACATGTTGAGCTGCCGGGTCTTTATGGGTCCAATGAACCACACCGCCATGCTTGTTCCACTCGTATTCACCAAAGAAGATCACTCGATCACCTGCTTGCAGGTTATCGATTCTCGGAGCCAAATCGATGTTGTGGGCCAGCAATAAAGTCTGGCCATTAATTAAACCAATAATAAATTTTTGATGCCGCGTGCCATCAAGGTCATCTTCAAGAATTTTATAAACCTTACCCTGCTGCAGAATTTGCAAGTCCGATGTTTCATCATCGAAGGCTTTTTGGATGGTTCGCAATGGTGTGAATTGATATTTTTCAGCCAGCTGAATTTCTTCTGGAACCGAGTCATAAATTAACGGGACACCGGAAATCCATAGTGCAATTGCTAGCAGCATTAATGGCAGAATAAAGCGGAATTTTTTCATAGAGGGTTTCGTCTAATAATATCGGAAGTTATTTGATTAAAAACTGTAGGTTTGATAAGCCAAAGGCGCAATCAGACAACTTGGTATTTGTTGGCAAACCTCGTATCTGCAGATACAAGGTTAGAAAAGCACTAGCGCCTTCTGACAATTAAAAATGTTAGATGACGCTGTATTTATCTAACCTACGATGAGAGCAAGATTCAAATCTGCTCTTCTTTCTCTAAAGCACCATCACTGCGGTATTCATCCAACCCCAGTTCTTTTAGCTTTCGAGTCAGCGTATTTCTACCCCAGCCAAGCAATACCGCAGCATCGCGCTTTCTGCCTGCGGTATGCTTCAAGGCAGCTTCAATCATAATCTTTTCAAAGCATGGTACTGCTTCTTCCAACAAGCCTTCTTTACCGGCTGCTAGGCTGGTTTCTGCCCAGCGCTTAAGGCCAGTTTGCCAATCACCATCGATTTGAGTTTCCTGATCAACCTGAAGTAACTCGGGCGGTAAATCAGAAACATGAACTTCGCGGCCACTGGCCATAACCGTCAACCAGCGACAAGTGTTTTCTAACTGGCGAACATTACCTGGCCAATCGAGGCTCGACATATATTTTTCAGTATCTGATGTTAATACCTTGGCTTCAACGCCCATTTCCCGCGCCGCAGCCGCCAGAAAATGATTAATTAAATCGGGGATATCTTCAGCACGATCGGCCAGCCGAGGTAAATGCACTCGAATAACATTTAACCGATGAAATAAATCTTCGCGGAATTTTCCTTCTTTTACCCGCTGCTCTAGATCTTGGTGAGTTGCCGCAATAATTCGTACATCAACTTTTATCGGCGTATGGCCACCCACTCGATAAAACTCACCATCAGCTAACACTCGCAATAACCGCGTTTGTACTTCTAATGGCATGTCGCCAATTTCATCTAAAAAAAGCGTGCCGCCATTCGATTGTTCAAAGCGACCTTGGCGAGAACCCGCGGCACCGGTAAAGGCACCTTTTTCATGGCCAAACAATTCTGATTCAATTAAATCTTTAGGAATAGCCGCCATATTTAAAGCAATAAAAGTATTATCTCGGCGAGGACTATGGCGATGTAATGCTCTGGCAACCAACTCTTTACCGGTACCCGATTCGCCATTAATCATCACGGTAATATTGGATTTTGCTAACCGACCAATTGCCCGAAATACTTCTTGCATTGAAGGTGCTTTACCGACAATTTCTGGTGTATCCGCATCATCGGCTATGACTTCTTGCTGATGATTTTCATGGAAATTTTGAAAAGCACGCCGCACTACTGCAACCGCTTCTTCCATATCAAATGGCTTGGGCAAGTATTCAAAAGCGCCACCTTCATAAGCTGCTACTGCGCTATCCAAATCCGAATGAGCTGTCATTACAATAACCGGTACATCAGGCCGACGCTTATGTACTCGCTGCATTAATTGCATGCCATCTAAACCCGGCATTCGAACATCGGTAATCATCGCCGTTGGCATGTCATATTCCAGCGCATCTAAAGCTGGCAGTGCATTATCAAAACTTTGCCAAGCAATATCAGCCTTGGTAAATGCCCGCTCTAAAACCCAGCGAATCGAGCTATCATCATCAATTATCCATACTTTGTCTTGTGACATAGCTGACTCCTTTTATTGTTGCTCGACCATTGCGGCACTGATATTTTTATCCGGCACACATGGTGAATTGTTCATCGATTGCGGGCTTTGTTTTGCTTGGCTGTTTGTTTTAGATGGCCGATTTGATTGCAAAGGCAATAAAATCGTAAATACAGTACAACCGGGGTGGCTTTCACATTCGATTAAGCCCTGATGGCGGCTAATTAAAGATTGTGCAATTGAAAGCCCTAAGCCGGTACCTTCAGCACGGCCTGTCACCATTGGATAAAAAATATTTTCCAATAAATCTTCCGGTATCCCCGGGCCATTATCGGTAATATCAATTCGACAAACTAAACGATGTCGAATATGACCAATCGTAAACTGGCGTAATGCGCGTGTTCTGAGGGTGATTTCACCCTTAGCAATTGGTTCGATATTTTCAGTTGGCGGTAATTCGTTTCTATCTAGATACAAATTAATTGCCTGACCTTTAATCGCTTCCACCGCATTTCTAGTGATATTCAGAACCGACTGAATCAGCATTCCTTTATCTGCCATTAGATCGGGAATGCTCGGGTCATAATCACGAATAAAATCGATATCTTCCGGATATTCTGCTTTTAATACTTGGGCCACTCGTTCTAGCACTTTTAAAATATTCAAAGGTTGCATGTTCGGTGCCTGACGCGGACCGAGCATTTGATCAACCAATACTTTTAAACGGTCTGCTTCTGCAACAATAACGTCGGTGTATTCACGCTGTTCTGGGTCGGTTAATTCACCATGTAATAACTGAGCTGCACCGCGAATTCCGCCGAGTGGATTTTTTACTTCATGGGCCAATCCGCGCAACATACCTTGAGTAGCTTGCTGCTGACTGCGCAAACTTTCTTCCCGGTTAATACGACGATGGCGTTCCATTGGTTGCATCTCTAGCAACAGGTATTGCTCACCTGAAGATTCCAACATCGCACTGACAAAACAATCGACCAGTAAGTGTCGATTACCAGGTAATTCCAGATCTAGCTCTCGCTCGGCAAATGGATGCCCCAAACCAAATACGCCAGATAACTTTTCTTTAGTAAATAGATGACTGGCAAAAACATCCAGCACATCTAACCCAGTTAAACGGCGGGCACTGATTTCTAGTAAGGCTTCTGCTGCTGCATTGACATATCGAATCACCAATTGCTCGTCCAGCATCATCACTGATGTCGACAAGCTATCCAGCAGTTTATTGCTGGGCTGGAGTTCTGATGTTTTTAGTTTCATGACAATTACCAGTGCAAGAAGCAGACCAGTTCACTTGTCTTAATACGCGAGGATTCTTATCACGCGCTTGAATTGGTCAGACAAGATCTAAAACAGGTCATATTAGAATCAATTGATCTTTAGTATGCACCAAAATAGAGCATACCGAAGCACTGATGGTGCAACTGATACCAATTGATTTCTATTGCGGCTTGCTAGAGGGAAACGCTTGGAAGGAACTAAAAATCAAGCCCTGACTTTTTCAGCCAAGGCCTAGGGAATTTTTAGAATAGTTATTAGGGAGCTGATCGACGAAAAGCCCGTAAAATATTGAAACTACTAGATGTAGTCGCGACTGGCTTACCAAATCTGAGTACTCGGGCAGTAACGGTGTGACTGCCACGATCAATATTTTTCAAAGCCACACTTGGGCTATTTCCGACCACTTTGCCATCTAACAATACTTCTAACTTATCGTTCTGCCCTAGCGAAGGTGCTAACGATAAACTAATCGATAGGCTACCATCATTGGCTCGAATCGCTTGGCCGGACGTAGGATTGGTAATCGTAATTTTAGGAATCTGATTACTAGCAGGCTGAGTGCTTTTATTGCTGGAGCTGTTGTTGTAGCGACGACTAGGTTTGGTCGCTTTATAAGTTTGCCCTTTACCAACATTCACTAGCTCAGAGCCCGCAACCTGCTTATCGGTATAAATCGTATTGCCATTTTTATCGACGTAGCGGTAGAGCTCAGCACTTGCTGGCAAAGCAACTAAAGTGGCTGCTAACAGGCTGCTTAATATCAAAAATGGTCTCAGCTTGATCATCAATCTACTCTCCGTTTATGTAGATTTTTGCCGGTATATGGCGATCCGTCAAAGCCCGGATTATCTATCCAAATTAATGCAAATTCTGTCGACAGGAAACCTGTTTTAGAAATTTTAGCCAAATCAACAGAGAGTATTGCCGAAATAACTACCTAGCGTAGGATTTTAAAAGACCTTGCTGGTTTGGCAAAGATCGTCGCACCGGCATCCTGACAGATAATTGCTTCTGGCATTATCTGCATTCCTCACATCCATGTGAGTTCCTCCTTGCGATATACATTATGTCCCTATAAATACACGCACCGGCATCCTGCCTCCTTGCGATATACATTATGTCCCTATAAATAAAAATCCGCCGGGTTTAGTCGGCGGATTTGGGCCAGAAGCAATATACGCTATCTGTTAAAACTGGTGAGCAAGCTTGTTCGCTGCTGTTGGATAGAACTATAGAGAGCCAACAAAAACAAAACTCTGGCCTATGCACGGTTGCCACGGTACTGAGTCGCAAAACGAAAAGCTTCGCTAAAAATCGTCGCACCGGCATCCTGACAGATAATTGCTCCCGGCATTATCTGCATTTCTCACATCCATGTGAGTTCCTCCTTGCGATATACATTATGTCCCTATAAATACACGCACCGGCATCCTGCCTCCTTGCGATATACATTATGTCCCTATAAATACACGCACCGGCATCCTGCCTCCTTGCGATATACATTATGTCCCTATAAATAAAAAGGCCGGTCACCTTACGGTAACCGGCCTTCATTACGCCCGAGAAATTACAGGGAGTAGTACATTTCAAACTCAATTGGGTGAGTTGTCATGTTCAGAGCAGTAACTTCATCGTTTTTCAGCGCGATATATGCATCGATCATATCGTCGGTGAATACACCGCCACGAGTCAGATAATCACGATCTTCATTCAGACATTCCAGCGCTTGCTCTAAAGAAGCAGCTACGGTTGGAATCTCTTTTGCTTCTTCCGCTGGCAGGTCATACAAGTCTTTATCCATAGCATCGCCAGGATGGATCTTGTTCTGAATGCCGTCCAGGCCAGCCATTAACAAGGCAGCGAATGCCAAGTATGGGTTAGCGGTAGGATCAGGGAAACGCACTTCAATACGACGTGCCTTCGGGCTAGTCACATATGGAATACGAATTGAAGCAGAACGGTTACGTGCTGAGTAAGCCAGCATTACTGGTGCTTCAAAGCCTGGAACCAATCGCTTGTAAGAGTTAGTTGACGCGTTGGTGAATGCGTTCAATGAACGTGCGTGCTTGATCACACCACCAATGTAATACAGAGCCGTTTCGCTCAGACCACCATAACCATTGCCTGCGAAGGTGTTTTCACCATCTTTAACAATCGACATGTGAACGTGCATACCAGAACCGTTATCACCGACAACTGGCTTAGGCATGAAAGTCGCAGTCTTGCCATATGCATGTGCAACATTATGCACTACATATTTCAGGATCTGAGTTTCGTCTGCTTTCTTTACCAGTGTGTTGTACTGGCAAGCAATTTCGTTCTGGTTGCCGGTCGCAACTTCATGGTGATGCGCTTCAATTACCAGACCCATTTCTTCCATGATGTTACACATCTGGGAGCGGATATCCTGGGATGAATCGACTGGAGGTACTGGGAAGTAACCACCTTTAACACCTGGGCGGTGGCCCATGTTGTTTTCTTCGTAGCTACGGCCTGAGTTCCAAGCAGCTTCTTGAGAGTCGATCTCATAAGAAGCACCGCGCATGTCGACTTTCCAGCGAACATCGTCCAGCAAGAAGAACTCTGGCTCTGGGCCAAATAATGCGGTGTCGCCGATACCGGTAGACTTTAGATACTCTTCTGCACGATGGGCAACAGAACGTGGATCACGCTCGTAACCAGTCATAGTGGTTGGCTCGACGATGTCACAGCGCAGGTTCAGAGTTGAATCTTCAAAGAATGGATCCAATACCGCGCTATCTGCGTCAGGCATCAGGATCATGTCAGATTCGTTAATGCCCTTCCAACCAGCAATAGAAGAACCATCAAACATCTTACCTTCAGTGAAGGCGTCAACATCCAGGGTGCTGGCTGGCACGGTAACGTGCTGCTCTTTACCCTTGGTATCAGTAAAACGGAGATCGACGTAACGAACGTCGTTTTCCTTGATCATTTCCAGCACTTTTTCCGCAGACATCTGACAACATCCTCCGACAAAACTTACAGTTTGTAGTTATGACTGTTTTTTCCTGCTGCTTTTGCAGTCAGGATTGAGCACGACTGAGATACAGCAAAGCTTGTGCCAATCGACATAAGCAATTGAAACATAAAGATCAATATTACTTATGCAGCATAAAACGATACTTAAGAACTGGCTTTGAGATTACTTTGCGCATCATTTCAGTGCGTCACTCGCGAATGGCGCACCAACTTAGTGCAGCCCATGATAGAGACTTTTCGATGCTATCACTTTACGCTGCCGCTGCAATGGCCAATTTGCCACTGGCAAAAGTAAAATCTGTGATTGCCGTAGATTACTTCAATAACTAGTTTGTTCTCTTGTTGCCGCATATCGGTTGAAATCAGACTGCTTACGCCGATAAATATTCAAAATATTTCAATATCAAAATTTCGTTAAAAAACTCAATAAAACAACAGAGTAATATTCAAAACAATCTAGCAATATCGATGAGACAAATAATATTTTCTCTTTATGGTAATTGCTTAAATAGTGGGCAGCGGATAATCTGGCAAAATGGTGGTAATAAAAGAAAAACAAATTTGATCCTGGATGCATCTATCGGCCAGGACCCTCTGCTTCGGCAGCGGCTCACCTTTGCACTTGGTGCATGGCGAAGTACTTGGCTGAACAATCTGGTATTTGCAGCTGTACTGGCTCTTTTATTACAGCCAGTAATACAGCCTATTGCGCTTGCCTGGTGGATACTTTCAGTTTTGGTCGTAAATAGCGGCAGAGTGTTTATCGGCTGGAAATATGAAAAAAATGGCCAACCCGCCAGTCGCTATTGGTATTTAATCTATGCAGTATCCACGCTAACTTCAGCTATTGTCTGGAGTGCTGGCAGCATGATTTTATTTCCAGAATCTTCTGCCAAACACCAGCTTTATATGATTATCGTCATTGGCATTATTGCCCATGGTGCAAGCTACCATCATTCATCTAGTCCGCGTTTACTGGCGGCCTACCTGCTAATACTGATTCCCCCTAGCGCAATAAAAATTCTACTCAGCAGCAATGATCAAATCGATATGACATTGAAGCTGATTGGCACCCTTATTCTGCTAGTGTTGGCGTTGTCTGCCAAAAGAATGTGCCGGACCCAAACCGAAACCATGCAGTTAAAAGAAGCACTGCGGAAAATGGCCAATATCGATAGCCTGACTAGTATTGCCAATCGGCGTGCTTTTGATGAGTTATTACAAAAAGGCTGGCATCAGGCTAAGCATCGGCTTCAGCCCTATTCAGTTATTCTGCTAGATATCGACCATTTCAAACTTTATAACGATTACCTAGGCCATGTGAATGGCGACCGAGCGCTCAAGCTGGTAGCCGGTGCAATTCGCGATAGTTTGGAACGCGCCACCGATCAAGTTGCTCGTTATGGCGGGGAAGAGTTTGCCGTTTTATTACCGAATACCGATGCCAAAGGCGCCAAAATTATTGCTGAAAAAATCCGCAATAAAATTGTTGGATTAAATCTGGAACATAAAAAATCTCCCACCAGTAATTTCATTACGCTTTCAATTGGCATTGCTACTCGAGAACAAATCTGTAGCAATATGCATTGTCGGCAACTAGTCGAAGAAGCTGACAGTGCCCTGTATTACGCCAAATCGTCTGGCCGAAATTGTTCAATTAGCTACCCTCAACAATTTTCTCGTAGTGCATGAATAGCGCCTGAGTCATGTTTGAATAGTGCTTAGGCCGTACCTGAATATCCGATATAAATCTCAATTACCCCGCTTCTTATTCATTTCAGATGCTGTTACATTCCAGCGATCTGTCCACAAATAAGAAGAAGCTCAATGGCCAGCCAGAAAAAAAATGCGTTTATGAAAGTTGTCGGATTCGGCAACATGTTTTCCAATAAGCTGGGTGCTCGTATTGGTACTTGGGCATTTTGCAGCCGCATTCATTATGCCAAAACTTCCGGAATCAAATTCACCAAACTGACTTCGTCAGAAACTCGGGCCAGCATTCGTAATATCAAACGAGTGCAAAACCACATTGGCGGTATTCACGCCACGGCAATGGCAACTTTGGGTGAATCAGCCACTGGTTCTGTATTGGCAATGAACTTGCCAGATGACAAATTGCCATTGCTCAAAAGCATGAAAATCGACTATGTCGCTCGTGCCAATGGTGATATGAAAGCCATTGCATCCTTATCAGATGAACAGCGTGAGCAGATCAGAACTCTGGACAAGGGTGAGGTGACCGTGCAACTTGAAGTGAGAGATTCCAAATCAGGCGAGCCAATTTTAGGCGAGTTTACTTGGGCATGGATCCCAAAAAAGCGTCGTGAGAAAAAAGCTGAAGCGGCATAACCAATATCGGCAAAAATTGCTTGTGAGTAGTTTAATTACTCACAAGCAATCGCAACCAACTTACCATCTAACAGATTAATTAAGTCCGATGGTGCCAGCGCAATTTCCAACCCTCGCCGACCGGCACTGACATGAATTTCTGCAAAATCCTCAGCGCTGAGATCAAGAAAACTGCGCAAGCGTTTCTTCTGCCCCAGCGGGCTAATGCCACCCGTTACATAGCCGGTAACTTTTTCAGCCTTGCTTGGATCAGCCATGGCAGCTTTACGCGCACCAGCCACTTTGGCTAGTTTCTTCAAATCTAGTTTGCAGCAAACTGGCACCATACCAACGACTAACTCACCGTTATCCAACTCAGCCAATAGCGTTTTGAATACTTGTTGAGGATTTAGGCCAAGCACTTGAGCAGCTTCAATACCGTAAGATTGCGCACGTGCATCATGCTGATACTTAACCACGCGATGGGTGATTTTGGCTTTCTTCGCCAGATTGATAGCCGGGGTCATCTTCACTCCTAGCAGCTGCTAAATGTATGCTAATAAGTCAGCAGCAATTTTATCATCAACTTAGAATAAGTGCTTGTTTCTAGATTTATGGAAGTGAAGAAGTTTCATATTTCTGACTGATGAAGCTTAACAATCTAAATTTTTATTAATTTTAAAATGCTTTGGTATTATGTTGAGTTTCATTACTTGACGATTAGGTTTCTGCCATCCGTGGCAAAGAATAATTATGATTTAAAAAATAAACTAATAATTAAAACTAATTTTTTGAAACCAACATTAAATTAATATATTCAGAATTATCTGTTGGTACTTGGCCCGTACACATGAGTATTTTTGTTCCACTCTCTGCTGCGTCTCGATCAACCATACAGTAAAAATTACCATTATCCGTATCAATATTCATCACAGCTGCAATAAATCCATTCGTTGGTGAATTTGGTGTGGATAATGTTAAAGTTGCACTATCGCTTGATAATACACCAGTCAGCGGATTTACTTCTTTCAACTGGCACACGCCCGCATTGCTGCACGAAACGTTAACTGCATTTATCTGACTACCATCTGGATCGCCATTATTAAGAGCTAATCCAACATACTCACCCTGAAAGCCAGAGAGTGTCCCAGCTGATTTAACGGGTAAAGAGAAATAGAATAATGATGCGGCGTCGTCAGCAATATTTGTTTGAATAATCGATCCACCACCATCGGTCAAATAAAGTACATCACCATTATCACTATCAACCGGATCATCTATTACTAAAATTCCGTCTTGGCAGGATCCAGATCTAAAACTTGAAGCAGATCCTCGTCTAGTTCCAGCAGAGTTATAGCTAGAGGTAAGGCTGGCCACTCCAGTTGCAGTGTTAAACCCAAGCTGCCCAAATAGATCGACATCTATTGAAGTAAGGTCTGCACCATCTTCCAAGTTAATAGCTAACCAATTGGCAACATAATCTTCGTTGGGGCAATTTCCCGCAGAAACCATTGGCACCAAGCCATCACCACCAACCGGTTGTAATAAAAACATAACGCCTGGCACTTCCAAGCCAAACGCCATGCTTCCAGCGACAGTACCGCTATCTGAAGAGCCAGTGACCGTCATCGCCACAAAACCTGATGGCAACTT
Source organism: Pelagibaculum spongiae (assembly GCF_003097315.1). Taxonomy (NCBI): domain Bacteria; kingdom Pseudomonadati; phylum Pseudomonadota; class Gammaproteobacteria; order Oceanospirillales; genus Pelagibaculum; species Pelagibaculum spongiae. The sequence continues at coordinate 76,098 of NZ_QDDL01000006.1, read as the reverse complement.
TTGATAATTACCTGAAAAAGAAAGCTCAACATCGGCTTGAGGATTCTCTCTATAAGTAATTGAAAATTGATCATTGGACGAAAGATCTACCGTCCATGTTGATCCAGGGCCTATGTAGCTTTCTGTACGAATACTGCTGCTTTCCTTGCTCCCACCCCCACAAGATAAGATAATGCTACTAAGCGTTATGATAAATGAAATATAAAAAATTCTTCTCATAATTAAACAACCATTATTTCTCCGAATCCGTAAGTATATTCCTATCAACAGCAATATCAATTTAAATTAAAAATCCAGTTAAAAGATATCGTTAGTCACTTATTAATTACCGTTCAACAAGTGCTTTATCAGAAACAATAATTCCATTTAAATCGGCATAAATATAGTTTCCTGGTATAACAGTAACACCAGAAAATTGAAGTGGAATATTAATATCACCCAAACCTCTTTTATCGGTTTTCATTGGATGGCTGCCTAAAGCCTGTACACCAATATTGAGTGTTTTAAGAATTTCTACATCGCGAACACAGCCATAAATAATAATGCCAGCCCAACCATTATTTTGTGCTTTTTCTGCCAGCATGTCGCCAAGGCAAGCGCGTCGCATTGAACCGCCGGCATCAACCACCATTACTTTTCCGGTTCCGTCGGTATCGACCAGCTGCTTTACCTTGGAATTATCTTCAAAACATTTCACTGTCACCACTTCGCCACAAAAGCTTTCATTACCACCAAAGCTTTTATAAACCGGATCTAAAACAGAAACTTGTTTAGGGAATTGATCACACAGATCAGGAGTAGAAAGATTGCTCATTATTATGTTTCCTGAGTTTATTTGAATTAATTTTTCAGAATGCTAACCGGAGTCTGGTGTTTTTCAAAATATTGAACGGAATAGTCGAGAGTTAAAGATCTATGTTCTGCCTGTCGTCGCACTAGCATCCATGCTTCCTTGCGATATACATTCCTTCCCTGGAAATATTCGCACCAGCATCCATGCTTCCTTGCGATATACATTCCTTCCCTGGAAATATTCGCACCAGCATCCATGCTTCCTTGCGATATACATTCCTTCCCTGGAAATAAAAAATCCGCCGAGGTGAGTCGGCGGATTTGGGCCAGAAGCAACATGTGCTATCTGTTAAAACTGGTGAGCAAGCTTGTTCGCTGCTGTTGGATAGAACTATAGAGATCTAAACAAAACAAAACCCTGACCTATGCACGGTTGCTGCGGTACTGAGTCGCAAAAGCAAAACCTTTGCTGGGAAGCGACTTCCCAAAGACCTTAACGTTGATTTGGTTAAGATCTTTTTATAGCGAAGCAGCAAACGGCGGCGATTATGAACCGGTTTTTCAGCCATCTCTAGCTTTTTTGATGTAAGCACCATTTCAGTTCAAAACAGCGCACCAACAGATCGCTATAACCGTGCACTCTGCTCAGGATTGGCACACTTTCTGCTAACAATATTGCAAAAGGTCAGACAAATTTATCGCCGGCTTCGACGCCGCCCGCCGATTGAGAGTTTTGCATAGGCAACTCTTGCCAAGCGAGCAATAAAGGTGCAATAAACTACATATGCGCACCAATAAGAAGCACTAATTCTAATAATAAACGGCGATCAAACTTCTGTTTTGAAAAGCTAACTAACAAATAAGTGGTGTCCCATGGAAATGAGCAGCAGCGATACGCTCTTTGTGCTGTTAGGCGCAATTCTGGTTCTGGCAATGCATGCTGGATTTGCATTTTTAGAAGTTGGAACGGTTCGAGATAAAAACCAGGTTAATGCGCTGGTTAAAATCATGGTCGATTTTGCTGTCTCGGCGGTTGCTTACTTCTTTGTGGGTTATTCGGTTGCCTATGGCGTCGATTTCTTTCGTAGTGCCGAGCAACTCGCTAGCTTAAATGGCTACGAATTGGTCAAATTTTTCTTCCTAATGACCTTTGCCGCTGCAATACCGGCCATTGTTTCTGGTGGCATTGCTGAACGTGCTCGCTTCTATCCACAATTAGTGGCCACTGCTGTATTAGTCGGCCTAATTTATCCATTCTTTGAGGGCATTGCTTGGAATGGCAACTTTGGTTTTCAAGGCTGGCTAGAAGCTACTTTTGGCGCGGCATTCCATGACTTTGCTGGCTCAATAGTGGTGCATGCGATGGGTGGCTGGATCGCACTGGGTGCTGTAGTCATGCTTGGCGCACGCAAAGGCCGCTATACCAAAAAAGGCAAGCTAGTCGCCTTTCCACCTTCAAACATTCCTTTTCTGGCACTCGGTGCTTGGATCTTAACCGTTGGCTGGTTTGGTTTTAATGTGATGTCAGCACAGAAGGTCGGCGATATTTCCGGGCTAGTTGCAGTCAATACCATGATGGCCATGGTCGGCGGTATATTGGCATCATTAATTGTCGGTAAAAATGACCCTGGCTTTATTCATAACGGCCCTTTAGCTGGCTTAGTAGCCGTGTGTGCTGGTTCTGATTTAATGCATCCAATGGGTGCCTTGGTTGTTGGTGCGATTGCCGGTGCATTATTTGTGGTCTGCTTTAATCTGACCCAAAAGCGTTGGAAGATCGACGATGTGCTGGGTGTTTGGCCATTACACGGCTTGTGTGGTTTATGGGGCGGCATCGCTGCCGGTATTTTTGGTCAGCAAGCATTAGGCGGCATGGGCGGTGTTAGTTTGATGTCGCAAATTGTTGGCAGCTTGCTCGGTGTAGCCATTGCTGCGATTGCTGGTTTTGTTGTTTACGGTGTATTGAAGAAATTTGTTGGTATTCGTTTAGATGAAGAACAGGAATTCTATGGTGCCGATTTAAGCATCCATAAAATTCATGCAGCCAGCCATATGATGGAATAGCCGCATACCCAGCGGTTAAACCCTTCAGAAATGCAAGCTTGCACTTCACAGGTGCAAGCTTGAAATTCCTCTGCAATGCCCACATAGTTAGCGCCTGTTTATATATTGGTGTTCAGCCATTGAATAAGGCTTACAACGGCCGACTGGGCAGTCTTAGCTGTATCGACAAAGGATTGTTTGGGCGTGTTAATCGCGGTATCGAGCGAGAAACGCTGCGGGTAGACCAAAACGGGCAGCTATCACAAATAGCGCATCCGGTTTCATTGGGCTCTGCACTGACCCACGAATCAATAACTACCGATTATTCTGAGGCTTTACTGGAGTTCATTACAGCACCCGGCAACGACCGCGCAGCTGTTTTAGAACAATTAGATCAAATCCATAGTTTTGTCCTGCACAATTTACCTGGTGGTGAGCTGCTGTGGAACTCCAGCATGCCATGCCAGTTACCTGCTGACAGCAATCAAATTCCGATTGCTCAATATGGCAGTTCTCCGATTGGCCAGTTAAAGCACATCTACCGCAAAGGCCTCGATTTACGCTATGGCCGACGGATGCAAACCATTGCCGGCATCCATTACAACTTCTCTTTGCCCGACGATTTTTGGCCGCAATGGCATAAATTACATGGTAATGGGCAATCTGCAATCGACTTTCAATCGGAAGGTTATTTCGGCTTAATCCGAAACTTCCGCCGCCACAGCTGGTTATTAATGCTTCTTTTTGGTGCATCTCCAGCGGTAGGCAAAGACTTTCTTCAAGATAAGCCTTCTCCCTTACCATTGCAGAGCATTGGCCAGGACAGTTTGTGTTTGCCATGGGCAACTTCATTGCGCATGAGTGGACTGGGTTATCAGAATAATGCTCAGGCCGGACTGAATATCTGCTTTAACCATTTACCCAGCTATTGCGATAGCCTAAACCATGCGATCAATACACCATGGCCAGAATGGCAGCAAAAAGGCGTTAAAGTTAATGGCGAATATTTACAGCTCAACAGTAATATTCTGCAGATCGAAAATGAGTACTACAGCCCGATTCGACCTAAGCGAACCATCAGAAGCGGTGAGAAATCAGTTCATGCGCTGAAAGAACGCGGCGTTGAATATATTGAAGTGCGCTGCCTAGATATCGACCCATGGCAACCGACCGGCATTGGTCATCAGCAGTCAATCTTCCTCGACCTGTTCCTTAGCTATTGCCAGATTAAAGACAGCCCGCTAATTGCAGAGACTGAATGCAGCCGGATTGGCCGCAATTTGGAATTAATCGTTGAGCAAGGCCGCAAGCCAGGCTTACAACTGGAAACTGAACAAGGTTCTGCGTCAGTTACATCTGAAGCCGAGCAGTTATTTGATCAGCTGCAGCAATTAGCGGAAACACTACAACAACCCGCAGCTATCGAAGCGGTTGAGTATTACCGCAAGCTGGCCCTGGAAACACCTGACCAACTGCCTTCTGCCAAAGTGCTGGCTGAAATCGAACGCCACGGCAGTTTGCAGCAAGCCACTTTGCAGCTAAGTAAACAGGCTGCAGCATCATTTGCAGTGCCCGACCGTCAGACATTACAGCACTTTATGCAACTGGCAGATCAGTCACTGGCGAAGCAGCGACACGTAGAACAGCAACAAACGGGTGATTTTGACCAGTTTTTAGCAGATTATCTGGCTCAATAAGCGAAACATCTGGAAATGATGCGTCATCCTTTGCTTAACTGGTACGGGATACGCATCATTTTTTGTTGTAGCTTAAGTAAGCCACGGCACACCCGAGGCCACAAATGGCTTTTGTAGCTTCAGACTACTGTGATTCGTTCAAGAACTTGATCGAAGTAGTAAAAGAAGTTGCTGAATATCCCTAGAATTCTTCCATTCGCATCACTAGTACCAATGGATAAAACAAGTTGTAATAGTGGTCGTAGATACTCTTGTACATATCAGGCAGGCAAAGTTAATTATCAATAAACCGCCTGATTATAACTTAAGCCAGCTAGCAGGCATTACTCTGTATCACATTGAATTGTATAGAAAGTACCTGTGGTAATTGTTAATCGTCGCTAGAAGTAAAGAAATAGGATAAACATAATATGCATGGCGAACTTTTTTATTTAATGGGGGCATCTGGCTCCGGAAAAGAGAGCCTGATCAGCTATCTCAGATTAAGCCTGGGCGAATCCCAGCTCAGCTTCCCAAAACGTATGATTACCCGGGAAGCCAAGGATCAGGAAAACCACCAATTTGTTTCAGTAGAACAATTTGAAGTAATGAAAACCGCCGGTGAATTAGCACTGAGCTGGAACAGCCATGGCTATTGGTATGGCTTTGCCAAAGAAATTCATCAGCTATTAGCTGATGGCAAACATGTGATGATTAATGGATCGCGTGAATATTTATCTGAAGTTGCCAAAATATTCCCTAATATCTGGCCAATTTTGCTCGACGTGCACCCAGACATTTTACGCCAACGACTAGAACAGCGTGGCAAGGATGACGAGCTAGCAATTGAAGACCGTATTCACACTTCCAAAATGCCGGTAAACCACCCACGATTAAAACTAATCGACAATAACCATTCGATCGGCCAAGCCAGCCAAGAGCTGGTTCGATATATTAATCAGGTGCTGGAAATTCCAGCGGAATAATTTTAAATTATCCTAACAACTGATTTTTTAAATTAAAACGGATTGTTAAAAACAATCCGTTTTTTTATGGCTGAAATTCGGCCATAAAAAAACCGGCCTAAAAGACCGGTTTTTTTCAACGCCTTCCTAGGAAGAAACGTTTAGCAAATCTGCTGTAATCTAATGATTACTGCTTCATTGCGCTAGGAGCCATCAGGTTCAAGTCAAACTTGAAGCCGATAGTTGCCTTATTAGTGTCTTTGGTGCCAGCAGCATCAAAAGAACGATTTTCATAAGTGGTGAAAATCAGCATGTTTGAAGCCAGCTTGTAAGAAACGCCTACACCATATTCAGAATCAACAGTGTTGTCGTCAAAGCTAGTGTAAATACCGTCAACCGTTACTTTATCGTTGATAGAATATGCTGCAGCAACTTCAATCGCTGATGAATCTTTGTTATTTACTGCTTTAACGTCTTTTTCAACTTCAACGCTGTGATAAGTACCAGCCAAAGTTAAAGGACCCGAAGCATAAGTCGCACCAATAGCAAAAGTTGCTGACTGATAATCTTTATTCGTTGCAGTTGCTGCTACAGGAACAACGACCTCCATCTCTTTTTCAACAAAAGCTTGTGTAGTTGCTACTAACGCAGGATCAGTAATGATGTCACCATTTACGTCTAGTGGCTTACCATTTGCATCAAAGTGGCGAACTTCTACTCGAACGTTTTCATTTTTTGTAGTCGCAGCTTTTCCAGCTTTACCATTAGTCAGTTTATATGCTGCACCAATAGTAAAGTCACCTAGGTAAACCTGACCACCCAAGTTAGTTTCAGTGATGTCACTGTCTGGACGGCGGTAAGATACGTCAGCTTGGAACATATCTGCAGTATAGGTATAACGGATGTTGTCATCTTTAAAGCCGCTACCAACGTGGCCGTCCAGAGAGAAACGCGCGAAAGATGCGTTGTCAGTCCAGCCCAGCTCAGTCATACCAGATACGTTACCGACCATTACATCGTCAGTTTTACCAATCTTGATTTTGCCAAATGAGCCTTGGATCCAGCCGTAGCTGTAACGGGTAGTACCCAGATCGCCATTAGCGTTCCACTCACCCAGAGCACCAACAGTTAAATCGCCAAATTCTTCAGAACCTTTCAGGCCAAAACGCGAGTAGTAATCGTCTACTTTAGTTTCACGATCGCCACCTTTAACAACGTCTGATTCGATAGTAGGACGCAGTGACAGATAAGCTTGTGCTTCAGCTGAAACGGTAGGTGCTGCCATCGCTACTGCCAGTGCAACAGCAGCAATAGGGAATACTTGTTTAGTTTTCATTTAGTTTAAATCTCCAGGAATGCGCGCTGACTTTATATCCTGATGATTCAGCTATTATGCTGACTAAAATCAATTTTGCTGCAATAAAGTATCAATTGATGAAAGTTGGAATTTCATTAATATAACCATGGACTTTTTGCTTAGTTTTATATATTTAAAAACATTAAAAATTAACCGAACAAAATCAACTGGATGGAAAAATTATTTTGATAAAAAAACTTGTCATCACCTGCATTGAGGCGCACTTGCTATTTTCGGGAACATCTGATATTAGAAATTAAAGTGATATTTTATCTCCTTCTTTTTTGTTTCTGAATTGAAGCTTTAGGCGTCAAAAAAATGACGCTTTATTTTCTTAATGCTCCTTAAAATCAAAAATAAAAGCCCCTGCTTTATAAAAACAAAACAGAGGCTTTTATTTCGTTGTATTAATAAGTTAGCTTCGGCAGATTTCAAATTACTGACAGTTAGTTTTTTTTCACTGCCGACTAGCTTTTCTCGCTACTGATTAACAGTGGGCCAATTAAAAATTCTGCTTGAAGATCCCAGTTATCTAATGGCTTGCGCTCGAAGTCACTACGAACATATTGCTGCAGTCGTCCTTCAACCACCGCTAACAACAAAGCAGCCGCCTCAGTTACTGGCATGACTGCCTGCAATTGTTCCCGAAGCTCGGCTTCTCGCAAAATCTGCTTAAGTTGAGTTTCTAGCCGCTCATAGAACTTGACCACCCGCTGGTGCAATCGCTCGTTCTCACCCTGAAGGGCTGAACCCGTAAGAATGCGACACAAGCCTGGGTTTTTTCCTGCAAAACCCAACACCAGTGTTAACAGCTGGTAAGTGCGAATTCGGCATGCTTTTTCTTGCTCAACAATTCGGCCAATTCGCTCAAATATGGTCTGCTCAACATAATCGATCAAACCTTCGAACATTCGAGCTTTGCTCGGAAAATGCCGATAAAGTGCCGCTTCAGATACCCCTACTTCTTTTGCTAAAGCTGCAGTAGTGATTTTGGCTTTGCTGTTTTTTTCCAGCATATGCGCCAAAGCCTGAAGAATTTGCTCCTTTCTATTATTACCTGTACTGCCTGAGCTCATCCTGTCCTCATCGTTGAATCAGGGTGCCAACACCCTCGTCGGTAAAGATTTCCAATAGTATGGAGTTAGGTACCCGACCATCGACGATATGCGCAGACTTTACCCCTGCGGCGACCGCATCCAGTGCACACTGAATTTTCGGCAGCATGCCACCATAAATGGTGCCATCTTCGATAAGTGCAGATACTTTTTTGGTATTCAGGCCAGTGAGCACATTGCCTTGCTTGTCCTGAAGACCGGAAATATTGGTTAGTAGCATTAGCTTTTCAGCTTGAAGCACTTCGGCAATTCGCCCTGCGACCAGATCGGCATTGATGTTATAGGTCGCACCATCTTCGCCCACTCCGATCGGAGCAATCACCGGAATAATATCGCCCTGAAGCAACATATCCAGCACCGTAGTATCCACAGATGCCACTTCGCCAACATGACCAATGTCGATAATTTCTGATGCTTTTAGTTCTGGTGCTGATTGTTTTAGCTTCAGCTTACGCGCTTTGATCAAGCCGCCATCTTTACCGGTAAGACCGACCGCACGACCACCATTTTGATTTAACAGGGTAACAATCGATTTGTTTACCAAGCCACCGAGCACCATTTCCACCACATCCATGGTTTCATTGTCGGTAACTCGCATTCCCTGAACAAACTCAGTTTCCTTGCCAATTCGCTTCAGTAGATCACCAATTTGTGGCCCACCGCCATGAACCACCACCGGATTCATACCAACCAGCTTCATTAGTACTACATCGCGGGCGAAACTGTTCTTTAACTTTTCATCGACCATGGCGTTGCCGCCATATTTGATGACAATGGTTCGATTGGTAAAACGTTGGATGTACGGCAGAGCCTCAGACAGCACGCGCGCTGTTTCTGTGGCCTTATCAAGAGAAAAAGACATGGCAGGCCTCGTTATGACCGGTGTCTGCCTGCTGCTTGCAACATATGACAGACACCTGATTTAGAATCAGAAGCTGGGCATTATATTCGGCTCGAGCCGGGAAATCTCACCTTTAAAAAGATTCTGGATCTTTTGCAGTTCTTGCTCGGTATCTGCCTCAAAGCGCATTACCAATGCAGGGCTGATTGCAGAAGCCCGCACCATGCCCCAACCTTGCTCAAATTCAACTCGCAAACCATCTAAAGTAATTTTTTCACCATCGGGGAAATTGCCTTCAGCCGCCAGCTTTTGCACCAGTTGATGCTTGCCATTATCTGAAGCGGTCATGGTGATTTTCGGAGAAACCACACCGTGAGGTAACCGAGAGAATATTTGATCTGCACTGCCTGGTTTTTGTGCAATCACTTCTAACAAACGCGCTGCGGCATATAAACCATCATCAAAGCCATACCAGCGCTCTTTGAAGAAAATGTGCCCGGACAACTCACCGGCAAGTAAGGCGCCGCTTTCTTTCATGCGAGATTGAATGTGTAGATGACCACAACGGTTCATCAATGGCCGGCCGCCATTACGCAAAATACATTGGCGTAAAAATTTACTACAAGCGACGTCGAATACCACATCAGCACCCGGATTACGCTCTAGCATATCTTCAGCAAACAGCATTAATAGCTGGTCGCCCCAAACAACTGAACCATCACTGCTAACCACGCCTAAACGATCACCATCGCCATCCAGAGCAATACCCAGCTCACAGTCGTGCTTTTTCACATGGGCGATCAAATCTTTTAGATTATCGGCATTGGCAGGGTCTGGCTGGTGATTGGGGAAGTTGCCATCAACATCGCAATAAAGCGGTTCGACTTCACAACCTAGCTGACGTAACAACTCTGGTAACAAAGTACCGGCAACACCATTGCCGCAATCCACTGCCACTTTGATCGGTCGAGCAACCACCACATCTGACAGAATCCGGTCCATATAATCGGCTTCTAAAGATTCTTGGCGGAAACTGCCTTTGCCCTGATTAAAATTATTTTGTTCAATGCGCGTTTTAAGTGATGTTAGCCCATCACCCAATAGCGGCTCACCGGCCAAAATAACTCTGAAACCATTTTCATTGAAAGCATGATGACTTCCTGTCACCACCACCGATGAAGCAATTTTTAAATGCTCCATGCCGAAATAAACCACTGGCGTAGGTACTTGGTCTAAATCGACTACATCCATACCGCTATCAACCAAGCCTCGAATTAAATGCTGGATCAGTTGCACACCTGAGTTACGGCCATCCCGTCCAACGACAATCGAACGCTCACCCCTTTCCCAGGCTTCACTGGCAATTGCTCGACCTAGTGAAAAAGCTAACTCATCGGTAATTTGCTGATCGACTACGCCTCTAATTTCACTATCAAAGAAGATCTCATTACTGATTGGCTCTACTTTGGGTTCAGGTTTAGAGTCAAAATTAATCAAACCTTTATCTAAGCCATTATTTGAGCCACTACCTAACTCAGTTACTTCAACACCGGTATTTGGTTGCAATGCTTCAGTTGTGCTCGGTTTGCTAGCAACTGCAGCAGTTTTCATCGGCACTAGCGGGTCTTTGCTATGGGACGCTCGTGGGCCGATCAGAACTTCAGCCACATCTTTAAATTGTGGTAATGCAAAATTACCGAGTCGTTTGGTGTCGTAGCGCTGGACCACTTCAATTAATAAATGAGCATCTTCATTGAGCAGTTTTTGCTGTCGTCTGGAGACCAGTAAAACGCCTAGCCACATGGTTAGAAATACTACAGAAAACGGCCAGAGTTGAATCATTTCCATCCAATTTTCACTGGGCTGTCCTGCCCATACTCGTAACTGCCAAGACGTACCCTGAATATTGGCGCTAGCAAGCTGTGAACCCGAACGAAGTGATGGTGCACCGAAACGCGCTAACAGCTGTGATGAGCCTTGATTGAATTGCTGGTGCAGCTCAACAAAGAAACCTTCTGATTCTAGGCCTTTAGTAATCGACTTAACAAAACGCTTGTCATAGCTGGCTAGTAATACGCCATTAACACGGTCTTTAGCATCACGGATTGGCGATGCCATATTGATTCGAGCTTGTCGATCCTTCCAGTTGATGGCTTCAACTGTCATCTCGCCACGTTCAGCATGCCGTAGCATTTCCAGCACCGAATAAGTTAGGCCAGCTTCAAGATCTGGATCAATCAAATTGGTTGGCAATAAACGGGCATCAATCGACCAAGGTTGACGCGCAGAAAGCTCACTTTCCATACGAGCAATTGAACTCGGATCTTTTCCTTGTAGCAAAACCGCTAAATAAGGATTGGCCGCTGATTGATCGAGCTGAGATTGCCAGAGCTGCAAACGGCCGGCCAATGCGCTGGCCAAAACAGTGGATTGCTGCTGTGCCTTTTCAAATTGCTTTGTTTCAGCGGGAACGACTAAGGCGCTCCAACCATGCCAGGCTAACACCACCATCAAAGATAACGCGACCAGACCGGCTCCTCGCCATAGCATGCTGCTAAACCGCATACTTCGCTCGATACGTGGCTCCTTGTTATCAGGTACTTTGGAGGTTTCCTTCCTTGTGAAAAGATTACGTCCGAACACCTTCATCCTTTTTCTCCATCGCATCTATCTATACCTGTTCGGTATAGCGATTAATACTGATCAAAAATAGTGCTTATTAATGACTAACAACGTTGCTGACGGCCATCAGCAGATAATCAACAAGCGCTTAAATAGCCATTTACATTAACCAGTTTACTGATTTATTTGGAGCATCCTGCTCAAACGGGTCAGTCAGGTTAAAGAATCGGCGGTGTGGTAAAAATGATTAAAGCCGCTTGCCGGGTGATTAACCAGCCAAACGACTCACCTACAGACTTATAGCGCGATTTAGTGTCGACCAGAATGACCAAAGCCACCTTCACCACGATCGGTCTGTTCAAATTCTTCAACAATCTGAAATTCAGCCTGCAATACCGGCACTAAAACATATTGCGCCAAGCGTTCACCGGGCAAAATAGTGAATGGCTTATCACCACGATTCCAACAAGACACCATTAATTGACCTTGATAATCTGAATCGATTAATCCGACCAAGTTACCCAGAACGATGCCGTGCTTATGGCCTAATCCTGAGCGAGGTAAAATCATTCCCGCCAGATTAGCGTCTTCGATATATATCGCCATTCCCGTTGGAATCAGCTGAGTTTCACCCGGCTTAATTTCAGTTGCATATTCAACACAGGCTCTAAGGTCTAATCCTGCAGAGCCTTCTGTTGCATATTGCGGCATGGGAATTTCATTACCCAACCGGGGATCAAGAATTTTTACTTGTAAGGTTTGCTTGCTCACTTGAGTATCCACTTTTGGGTTAACTTTATTGTCTGGCAACCGCCATACGTTCGGCGATTAACTCAACCAACAGCACAGCTAATTGTTGTTTACTTGCCAAAGAAAGACTTTTACCGCCGTCCTTCCAGAAGACATCTAATGCGTTGGTATCTACATTGAATCCTTGCCCGGGTATCGATACCAGATTGGCGCAAATCATATCGAGCTTTTTACGTTTCAGCTTGCCACGCGCATAGTGTTCCAGATCGCGGGTTTCTGCGGCAAAACCAACACAAAACGGCTTGTTCGCTAAAGCAGCAACGTCAGCCAAAATATCTGGGTTGCGAACCAGCTCGATCACCATGTCATCATTGTCGCCAGTTTTCTTAATCTTTTGGTCGACCCGACTAGCAGGTCGATAATCTGCAACTGCCGCTGCAGCAACAAATATATCTTGCGATTGTGCGCGAGATAATACTGCCTGATGCATATCCAACGCGCTACCGACTCGCACTAGCTCGACACCTTTTGGTGCAGAGATATTCACCGGCCCAGAAACCAGCGTTACTTGAGCACCCGCAGCCATTGCCATTTCAGCCAGCGCATAACCCATTTTCCCCGAGCTATGGTTGGTGATGTAGCGCACAGGATCTAGCTCTTCGCGAGTTGGACCTGCTGTAATTAACAGCTTTTTACCTGCCAGAACTTGTGCAACTTCACGTTTAGAAAATACTTCGCTACAAGCATCTACCAACTCTAGTGGTTCAAGCATTCGGCCAAAACCAATTTCACCGCAAGCCTGATCACCTTGTGCTGGCCCAAACTGAAATACCGCTCGATCTTTTAGCGTTGTCAGGTTTTGTTGGGTTGCCGGGTGATTCCACATCTCAACGTTCATTGCCGGTGCAATTGCAATGGGTGCCGTGGTCGCCAAGCACAGGGTAGACAATAAATCGTTACCCATGCCTGCCGCCATTCTGGCGATAAAATCAGCCGTTGTTGGTGCAATCAACACCAGATCTGCCCAACGCGCCAGCTCAATATGTCCCATCGCCAATTCAGCTGCCGGGTCAAATAAAGAATTGGCCACTGGGTAAGCACTGACCGCTTGCAGGCTCATTTCACTAACAAATTCACCGGCAGCTGGAGTTAAAACCACCCGCACTTGCGCACCGGCTTGCTTTAATTTGCGTACCAGATCAGGGCATTTGTATGCAGCAATTCCACCGGTAATGCCCAGAAGAATTTTTTTACCTTCAAGTTTCATAACTTTCGCTTAACCTCGCCTTTTCTAGATCGGGCCCAGATCGCAAGGCGATCAGAAATCTGCCAGCTATTTTGCACACTTGTGACGCATTCTGAAACTACGACGACAGAAACGGCCAAGTTCACTAGACCAATCTACAATTTAATCAGCCGTTAATCAGAGAACTGCTTCACCAAGATGCCGATTTTTATAAAAAAAACCACCTCCAACTATTGTTTTTGTCTATATAAAGCCCATTTCAGGCTAGTTGATTATTAATGAGTATTAAGCAATGGCCTGACCAACAGCGACCTCGTGAAAAATTACTGCATCAAGGTCCTTCTAGTCTCTCTGATTCTGAATTGGTGGCGATTTTTTTACGGATCGGCCGACCTGGCGTTTCAGCAGTCGAAATGGCACAGCAGTTAATTAATCATTTCGATGGATTGCGCGGTTTATTAGAAGCCGATCAAACGACGTTTTGTGACATGCCAGGCCTTGGGCCAGCAAAATATGCACAGCTTCAAGCTGTAATGGAAATGGCGCGGCGGCATCTAGCAGATCAGCTAACCAAAGATACCGTTTTAGAGAATCCACAAGCGGTAAAAGACTTTCTCTTTGCCAAGTTACGTCATAAAAAGCATGAAGTGTTTGCAGCGCTGTTACTCGACCAACAACATCGGCTGATTATTTTTCACGAAGTGAGCCAAGGCAGTATTGCCAGTGCTAGCGTATATCCCCGACAATTGGTTCAGCTGGCAATGCATTATAACGCCGCAGCGATGATTGTTGCCCATAACCACCCTTCCGGGGTCGCTGAACCTAGTTCAGCAGATCGCGCCGTTACTTCAAGAATTGACCAAGCGTTACAACTAATTGAAGTTAGGTTGCTTGATCACCTTGTGATAGGTGACGGCCAAGCGGTATCATTCGCAGAAAGGGGCTGGTTATAAAGCACTTTTCGCCAACCAGCTGTTTTTTATCGCATTCAAGCTGGTAAAAAATAGTAATTCTTGAGTTGACAGCCGCTCTCTGGTATAAAGTGCCGCTTCGTGCTGCAGCATGTGCCGGATGTCGTTCCTATCAGCGCTGAGACACGGCATCCGTGAAAGAATTTTGGAGATAGACATATGTCACGAGTTTGTCAGGTTACAGGCAAGCGTCCTGCGACCGGGAACAATGTTTCCCACGCTAAAAACAGAACGCGTCGTCGTTTTTTGCCTAACTTGCATTCGCATCGTTTTTGGGTAGAAGCTGAGAAGCGTTTTGTAAAACTGCGTATATCCAGTAAGGGTCTGCGTACTATCGATAAAAAGGGTATTGATGTAGTTCTAGCTGAACTGCGTGCCCGTGGTGAGAAGGTATAAGGAGCTAAATCATGCGCGATAAGATCCGTCTGGTATCAAGCGCCGGCACCGGCCATTTCTATACCACTGACAAGAACAAGAAGAACATGCCTGAGAAGATGGAGATCAAAAAGTTTGATCCTGTTGTTCGCAAGCATGTGACTTACAAGGAAGCCAAGATCAAGTAATTGATCCCGGCTGAGCTGTTAGAGCTTGTTCAACGACAAAGGCGCTTTCGGGCGCCTTTGTTGTATCTGAAAATTGTATTTAGATAATTCAATTCTATGATCGGCACTTGAATATCGGACCTACTGTTTACACTTCTGGCAATAATTGCGGCTGATTTTCGATTGGCCAAGTCACTTTTGGTCATGCCACCTTCAATTGAAATCCTTCCATCTTGTTTCTCAGACCGTTTTTCCTTTGTTTTGTGA
Organism: Pelagibaculum spongiae; assembly: GCF_003097315.1. Lineage (NCBI taxonomy): Bacteria > Pseudomonadati > Pseudomonadota > Gammaproteobacteria > Oceanospirillales > Pelagibaculum > Pelagibaculum spongiae. The sequence continues at coordinate 60,911 of NZ_QDDL01000006.1, read as the reverse complement.
ATTTTTATTCAGCTGTGCTTAGACTGGTTTTTCTAATATTCCCTTGAGAGTTGGTTATCCATGAAAGGCCTGACTATCCAATACGCCACTGAATTATCAGACACTTCGTCTGAGGCGATGGATATGGCATTTTTCATCGACATCCCCCAGCCAACTTTTTATTGCATCGCACCTGCCTCTCCTGAAGGCGAATCTATTCATGGCGCGGTGATCGACCGAATGTGTCGCTAACGATATCGATCTAACAGGTAACTTTTTCTGTAGATCATTCACGCCATAACCCAGTTATGGCAAATCCCGGTAGGTGGACGCCAGCGAGGCGTTTTTATGAACTTGCCGGACTACCCTGACCAATTTTTCGCTCATTACCTGCCCAAACTAAATGTGGCTGCTTACTGCGCTGGTCTGAAGAAGAGAAGTTCGAAGATGACTCAAATTCAATCTGCTACAACCTCTAACTCTGTTGAAAAACCACTAGGCCGCGGTATTGCCTTAGTGCCTATTCTGCTTTTTCTGGCGATTTTCATTGGCAGTGGCATTTATCACAGCCTGGCTGGAACCGACTTTGCTTTTTACCAATTAAAAGCCCCTGTTGCCGTATTACCGGCGTTGATCCTTGCATTGTTCATCAGCCGGCAAAAACTAAATGCTGCGCTAGAAACCTTTTTAGAAGGCATAGGTAACGTCAATCTGATCACCATGTGCATGGTATTTTTACTTGCCGGTGCATTTGCTGCGGTTACCAAAGCCATCGGCGGTGTCGACGCTACCGTTGCATTGGGTTTGTCGCTAGTCCCAGAATCTCTGGTATTACCCGGTATTTTTGTGATTGCAGCGTTTATCGCAACCGCAATGGGCACATCGATGGGCACCATCGCAGCAGTCGCTCCTGTCGCAGTAGGCGCCGCTGAAGCAACGGGCATGTCGCTAGGCATTACCATGGGCGCAGTGGTCGGTGGCGCAATGTTTGGTGATAATCTTTCGATTATTTCTGACACCACCATTGCCGCAACTCGCAGCCAAGGTTGTGAGATGAAAGATAAATTCAGAGTTAACTTCAAGCTGGCATTACCCGCAGCAATTATTACTCTGATTTCGTTATTTATTTTAAATGACGCAGCTCCCGTAGCAGCAAAAGACACTGGCTCAATTTTACTGGTAGTACCTTATGTTGCCGTTTTAGCTTTGGCCTTAAGCGGGTTAAACGTACTGCTAGTTTTAGGCAGCGGCCTTATTATTTCCGGAGTGATCGGCCTATTAGTTGCTGACTATAGCTTTGGCCAATATACCAACGACATTTACGCTGGTTTTTCTAACATGTTTGAAATCATGTTGCTGTCGATGCTGGTAGGTGGCTTAAGTGCCCTAATCAAGCAGCAAGGTGGTTTGGTTTGGTTATCGGAAAAGATTCGAAACCTGACAAAAAATGGTGGAAAACGGGCCGGTTGTTTAGGTATTGCATCATTAGCCGTCGCCACTGATGCCTGCACTGCAAATAACACCGTCGCCATTATTATCAGCGGCGATGTAGCAAAAGATATTGCCAATGAACACGCGATTGAACCGAAACAAACCGCCAGCCTTTTAGATATTTTCTCTTGTGCGGTGCAAGGGGTGATTCCGTGGGGTGCACAATTATTGCTGGCCGGATCAATCGCTGGCTTATCACCAGTAGAATTGAGCTTAAGCGTTCATTATTGCTTGGCATTAGCTGTGATTGCATTAGCCAGCATCTGGCTGCAGAAGGTGCCAGTGACCACCGGCAACCAAAAGAAATTCGCCTAACTTTGCAAAGGCCAGTTAGCTGAATCATAATTCGCACCGCAGCCTACTTTTTAGGTCGCGGTGTTTTTTTATCGAAAGGAAATCGCTATGGCTAAGCCTGATCGGCGTAACCCCTTTGCATTTGACCCCATCATGCGCAAAGGCGGAGTTCACCAGAAAACTAACAAGGCAAAACGTAAAACCGACAAACAACGTCAACAACAGGAAATGCGGAGCCAGCTGAATAAAAGCAGCTGGCGCTGTTCTTTTTTCAACAAAACCCTTCTAGCAAAAATATCCTGTTCAATTCCTGCCTAACTTCATACCTCACAACACTTACAACTGCTTATGTCCTTTTATGTCTGCTCATGAAATAGTTGCCTGAAATAAATTAACCACTGTTATTATCGCAACCACAATCAAAATAATTAGCACGATATATTCAACGGTTTCCTGCCCACGTTGCACGCTCGCCATGCCTCTCATAAATACCACCTATTCAGGTGCATTCCATTTCAACCATCAAATTCTACTCCAACAGACACGCCGAAAATTTAAAAAGCCACACGACAACAAAGTAGCTTTGCAATAAATACCAACTTATCGCTGAAAATAGACAGCTATTCTTTTTTATGTATCGCAATCGATAACAATGTAAAGATTGCAACGATTGCTTAAGATCCTCCAGCAAGCCTTTTACTCATTCCACGCTGTAAATTTTGATGCACCGCATATTTTACAAAAATTACATCCATCGAAAAATATGTTGAAATTGCATCACTGAGAAGGAATTGTTTAGAAGAGACACTTAAACAGCATCTATTAAAAGTATTCCTGCTCTACAAGTACGCTCTGATAGAACCTCAATGGACTGACAGCTGAAAATAACTATTTCAAACAACAGCTTGGCTCAGGATGAGTGTTAAGGTCGTAGTATCTTTTAACGATGCTCACGGCCTTTTTTATTGAATAAAGTGATTGTGCTGCAATAGCTTTCTATTACAAAATAACGTTAATCGTTTTAAGTCTGAATATTTCTTACTTTTCACAGAGGCTGCAGACTGATCATGAATGCTTTAATTATTGAAGACGATCCTGCTGCCCGTACCCTACTAGCTGAATATCTTCGCGCTAGAGGCTGGACGATTCAGGAGCTTCCAGATGGCAAAGAAACCCTGCAGCGAATCCAGCGCTACGATTTTGATGTGATTTTTATCGATTTGATGCTGCCCGATACCGATGGCCATTCTCTGTGTAAAGAAATTCGTAAAAAATCTCAAACTGGAATTATCTTTACCACTTCCTGCGATGATCCCGTTGAACGAGTGATTGCCTTAGAAAATGGCGCCGATGCCTACTACGCCAAACCTATTCCAATGCGAGAGTTACTTGCCTGCGCAAAAAACCTGTCACAGCGAGTGCGCTCGGGAGATGTGCCAGTTGAAGCCAGTCAAGCTGTTGAGTTTCGCCACTGGTGTTTCTCGCCAGAATCAATGCTGATTTCCAATCAGTGGGGTGAAAGCTGCAATTTAACTCGAACCGAATCTCGCTTGTTTGAATTTATGATTAAAAACATCGACAAGCCGCTGACTCGAGATGAACTGGGACATAGCCTGGGAAGAACTGAGTGGTTACCGGGAGATCGAGGCATCGATGTGCTGGTCAGCAAACTGCGTAACAAACTTTCCAACGTGTCACGCAACAAACAAATTATTCAAACTCGCTACGGCATTGGTTATGTATTTACTCCGGGTAATAGTTAGCTGCTTGCTATTGTTGCTCGCTTTATCTGTTCAGGCTCAACCAAGCGTAGTTAACGGGCAGATTGATCTTAGCAACTGGGATTTTCAAACCGATCCAATCAAACTGGATGGTATGTGGCAGGCTGCCAGCAATAAACTACTCACGCCGCAAGATACTTTCCCTGATCAATACCTGCCGGTACCTAAAATTTGGGGGGAAATCGGCTTACCCGATCATGGCTATGTCAGTTATCGATTAATTATCCAACTACCAGAAAATGCACCGCCACTGATATTAGAATCTCCCACCCAATACACCGCATGGCGTTTATGGGCCAATGACCAATTAATGGCTAATGTTGGCACGCCTGGCAAAAACGCTCAAAGCAACATTCCCAAGCTGCAAGAGCGGTTAATTCGATTGCCCCAGACACAAAGATTGGAACTGGTTTGGCAAATTGCAAATTTCCAATTTTATTCTGGTGGCCCCAAGCGGTCATTAACCTTAGGCAGTGCTGAGCAACTACAAGCAAGTTATAACCAACGCTATGCCTTTTTGCTGATGAATCTCGGTGGCTATCTATTGCTGGGTTTGTATTTTTTAGCGCTTTATGTCGTTCACCCAAAAGAATACCAGCTACTCACTTTAGCTTGGGCCTCGTTAATTATTATTGGCCAGGTTTTTATCGGCCATAAAATTGAAGGGAACTGGTTGGTTGATAATTTTGACTACTACGTTGTTGATATTATCGAATGGACTTCAGCATGGATGTTCCCACCCACTTATTTACTCATTTTACACCAGCTATACAAAGGTTATTACCGGCCTGCTGTTGTTTATAGCTTGTTCGCATTCTCGGTTATTTTTAGCGCCTTGAGCTTTTCTTCTTACCTCAATGAGTCTTTTATATTCATTAACATTGGTCTTGCCATGATGCCCATTTCTCTAATTTATGGTTCTTGGGGGTTAACGCTTGCATATAAAAACGAGGTTCGCGGTAGTATTTATTCTCTGATCATTTCAGGTTTAGTAATTTTTAGCGTGGTGCACGACGAATATCGTGCGGTGACCGGTGAGTTTTATCCCAGCTTAACAGCTTACGCGATTGCTTTTTGGTTTCTGGTTAATGCACTAACCATTGGTGATCGCAGCCAGCAAAAGCTCAAAGCGCAAACCTATCGTTCCAAAAAGCTTGACCAATTGTTGCTCAAGAAAAACCAGCAACTACAAAGCCAACTTGCAGAGTTACAAAAAACCAAAGAAGGTTTAACACGAGAGAATAGTGCCAAATCTAATTTTCTCGGTATTCTCAGCCATGAGCTGCGAACCCCAGTCAATGGCATAAAAGCGATTAGCCATGCCCTGCAACACACTCATTTAGATAAACAACAACAGCAGCTAGTTAGCTCAGCCAAAAGCGCGACCAATACGCTGACTATATTAATTGACCAGCTATTAGATCAATCGCAAATTATCGACAATCAAATATCTTTTCATTACTCCAGCTTCAATTTAAAGCAGCTATTACAAGATACCATTTGCTTGCTTCACTATCAGGCTGATCTGAAAAACGTAATGATCGACCTTGAACTAATTAATCTTCCTGAACATCTAATCGCAGATAAAAACCGGTTACAACTTGTTTTTATTTCTTGCATTAATTATTTAATTAAACATTCTGAGAAAGGCAGCATTCTGATTTCTGCCAGAGCCGAAGCGCTACCTGACAGCCAGTGGAAAATTGAAATTACCGCCAGAAGCAATAATATTAAAATGTCTGAGCATAAATTATCAGATAGCTTCTTGTTTGACTTAAATAACCCTCAATCAGATAACTATCTGTCATCAGGTTTCGGATTAAATATCAGTCAGCAAATTATTGATGCGATGAAAGGGAAAATATGGCTGGAAACGATAAGTGACAACGCAGGCTGTTTAAAAATTAATATTAAACTAGGCCAGGGTGAGGCCAGTATTCAATCACGACTGAAACCTAAACAACCTGCAACCATCATGGTAGTGGATGACGATCCATTGAATCATCAGGTGATAAAAATGCTATTACCGTGCGATCAGTTTAGAATTATTACTGCTAACTCAGGTGAACAGGCTTTGAATTTGTTAAATGACAACATCGATCTGTTGCTAGTGGATATTCAAATGTCGCCAATGAACGGATTGGAACTGGCAGAAGTGATTCGAGCATTACCCGAACAAGAACTCGCTAGCCTGCCAATGTATGCATATACCGCTAGTTTGATGCCGCAACAGCTAGACCAATACCAACCGTTGTTCGATGGTATATTAAGAAAGCCAGTTCATCATGAAGCATTATTTAATATCATTAATCAACACACTCAATCTTCACCTGAGATTGAAGTTGCTTAAAGCCTTCTTCCCAAAAAACTTTTAATTGAAAAAATTGTTCTAATGAGCATGTTTTATCTATTTCAATTTGATGAGCCATTGCCGAACATTGGTTAAGTTGCACCACCAAAGTAGCGCTTTTTAAACGGTGAGCAGCCTTGGAAATTTGCAACTCATCTTGGTCAGCAATCGCTTTCCGTAACATTTCAAACGATTCTTGCGCAGAAGTTTTTGCCGCTTCAATAACTCGATTAACTGCCTGACTACCCATCTCTGAATACTGCTCTAAAAAACCTTGCCCTGGCGGTGATGATAGTTTTACTAAGGCTTCGACTGTAGAAAGTTCTAATACTTTATCTGAATGGCCTTCAACTCGATCATTTTCTGCTAAAGAAACAGTTTGTTTACCTACCAATGAAGGCTGGTTGGTTGCCATTACCAGTAAGCTTTGTAACACATCTAGCTCAACTGGTTTGCTCTGAACATAATCAAAACCAAAATTAAGAAACTCACTCTGATTAGATGAATTAATTGCTCCAGACAATGCAATAAACAACGGTCGATTTTTATTTTTATTATCAATTAAATATTGCTGCATTTTTTGTAGTAACATATCGCCCCGAGTGTCTGGCAAATACATATCAATAATACATGCATCAAAAATCGAATCTTGAAATAATTTTATCGCCATCGCACCATTCTCTGCTGCTTGGCAAGAATGGCCACTTCGATAAAGTATTTCAGTCAAGAAAATCCGATTGGCTGGATCATCTTCAACCAATAGCACCCGGCAACGTTGAGCTGCTTCCAGATTATGAGAGTCATTCTTTAATGGTGCGTCGATATGTTGTATTGGGAAACTTAAGTTAAAGCAGCAGCCATTGGGTTGCCGGTTTTCAACCTGGATTGAACCGCCCATGCTGGCCACAATACGATTAGTAATCGCTAAACCTAAACCTGCGCCAGTACGGTTATTATCAAACTGGTTTTCCATGCTAACAAAAGATTGGAAAATCGCTTGCTGGTCAATTTTTGCAATACCTGGTCCGGTATCTTCCACTGTTATTAAGAGGGTTTCACCGCCATAGCGAACGGTTAATTTTACCCAGCCGGTTCCGGTAAACTTGATTGCATTGTGTAGTAAGTTAATGACTGCTTGACGAATCTTCTGTTGGTCTCCATAAAGCCACAGTTCTTTTTGATGCGTGTCACTGCAATCAAAAATCAGCTCAAGGCCCTTTTCTTTAGCCGAAATCGACATTAGAGATTCGATAGCATTGCACCAACGATGCAGCTCAAATCGCTTCGGCTTTAAAGTCTGCTTGCCAGTTTCCCAGCGAGAAAAATCTAGCAGATCATTAACGATATCTAACAATGACTGCCCAGCCATTTCGGCATTTTGCCGTAATTTCAGCTCTTTTTCAGTTAACTGTGCAGTGCTTAAAAGTTTGATTGAGCCAATCAAACCTGACAGAGGTGTTCTGATTTCATGGCTCATAATCGCCATTAGTTCACTTTTACGAAATGATGCTTCCTGCGCCGAACTTCTGGCCGTTTCAACATCGACAATTCGCTGCTGCAATTGTTCCGTTCTTCGGTCAACATTCTGTTGTAATACAATACTTTGCTCTGTTAACTTCTTTAACTTATTTCGAAAACGGATACCGACGATGACCACACTAATGAGACATACTATAAAATGTGTAAAATAATGCATTTCATTTCGAAAAAAGAAGCCATCTCTAAGATTAAGCAACAGGACTATCGAAACAAACAAACCCAAAGCGGGCCATTTGTTTTTTTTATTGATTAAATTTTTTATTAAAAAGAAAATAAAAAAACATAAGGTAGCAATAGTAATAATATACCAAGGTTTACTAAAGGATGGTAATAATCCGGCGGGTAGCAATATCGAAGCAGTGCCGCCAGTTACTGCAATTTGCCAATAGAGATTAATCGGTAGCTCAGGAATGGCCGGTTGAAAAGATCGTTGAATAAACATGGCGTAAGCGCCACAAAGCAAAAGCAACCCTAAATATTCTAATCTAATAAGCCAGTTACTGGAGAACTCTGAGTCCCAGTAAAAAGCCATTTGCTCTGCACCAAATACATAAACAGCACCTGCTAAGAAGCTGATTGCTAGATAAATTGCCCCTTGCTCTACTCCAAGAAAAAGTGCAATCAACATTAAAATTGACAATGCCAACAATAAACCGATCATTGCCGAACTAATTGCTAGGTGCCATTGATCATTGCTCTGTAGTCGCTGCAAATAATCAATTTTAACTAGCTTTCTCAATTGATCATTTGAAGAAAAGAAATGATTTACTTCTAGTTGTAATTGGCTATCTGGTAATAAAATGATGTGCGAGAAATACTGGTCTTTATTTTCAATCAGTTGCTCTGAAACAATCTGTTCTGAAACAACTCGAATCCCATTTTTCCACACTTGGCCTAAGTCCAAACCTTTTGGTAGCTGAAGACCAACCATTGCATCGATTCCGGTTAAAGAGAATTCCATTCGATAATGCCCAACACCACCAATAGCCAAGGGTTGAGCGACCCATGGTTCGGCACAATCAGGAGCGGTAGGTTGACCGCTGGAATCTACGGTTTCAACTAGTAATTTTTTCGGACAAAAAAGCCATGGTTGCCTGAAAAATATCGGAAAGTGAGTTCGAGCAGAAATTTTGTAGCTGCCGGGTTGCGGTGATAGTTTTGATGATGAGAAAAGAAAATGACTATCAGAAGCGATCCAGAATAATACGGGTACTAGCAAAATAAAGGTCGCCAACGCAGCCAACCAATTTTGGTTGCCAAATCGCTGTTTGATATACCTAGTTGGCATAACCCAAACTCCTGATGGCTTACGATCAATTCACTTGGAAGTTCTGTGGATTATGCCACAAAGTGTTTATTTTCTTAGACCATTGATTGCTTTTTTTACATTTAAAGATCAACTTGATCATTTTTCAGGCAAAAAAAATCCTCCCGAAAAGGAGGATTTTTTTAACATCTTTCAAACGCTAGCAATCAATCTTTAATAATCATCACGCTCGCTGGCGAGTGTTCTGCCAACTTAGATGAAACATGACCAAGGAAGAAACGATCTTTCCGCTCACTAGAGTTAGCAGACATGATAACCAAGTCAGCTCGCAGCAGATTGATTTCTTTTAATATGCGTTTAAAAGGTGCGCCAATCGATATGTGGGTAACCACTTGAATATCATCTGGCACATCTTCTTTAACGAAAGATTCCATTATTTGTTCTGCTTCTTCCCGAGCTTTATCCATCAAGCTCTGGTCAAAGTAGTTAGAAACAATTGGCATATTAAAACCAGGCAACACCGCTAACAGGTGAACTCTAGTGTCTTTATTCAACCGTGCCATTTCAACTGCTGGCTTTAAACAACGCCGGGCAGTACCTAACGCGTCAATATCAATCGGTAACAAAATATTACGATACACAAGCTAACTCCAGTCGCTTGCGGCGACGTTGTAGTCCATAAACTGCGCCTAACAATAATAGTGCAGGAATGAACATCCATTGCTTATCTGGTCGCTGATTGGGTTGTTCAACTGAAACTATTTTCCAATCGAAATCCAAACCAGATTTTTGTGCTGGACTATCGTAATCCACCATATCAACCAGCAACTGATCGCCATCGCCATATAATGACAAACCGGCTTTTTGCAATCGCTCAGTTCCTTCACCGCTTTCACTCAAGGGTAGCAGGACTACACGATTTACAATTGATCCATCTGGTGTTTCGCCTTCAGCACGCATCCGCAAACTACCATCAGCCGGAATTTCTTCAGCAATTTGATAAATTGCCGATGGCGGTAAGGTGTTTGATTCTGGATAAACCATCTCCCAGAAAAAACCTGGACGGAACATGGCAAAGGCAATCAATACCAAGGCAAGGTTTTCATACCACTTACTGCGAACGATCCAATAGCCCTGGGTCGCCGCAGCAAACACCAGCATCGCCGCTAGTGCGCTGAAAACCGTCAAGGCCAAATGCTGCGGACTCTCGATACCAATTAACAACAACTCGGTATTGAAGATGAACATAAACGGCAGAATGGCGGTTCTAATATCGTAGGTAAAACCCTGAATACCGGTTTTTATTGGATCGGATCGGGCAATTGCCGCCGCAGCAAATGCAGCCAAACCAACCGGCGGTGTATCGTCTGCCAATATGCCGAAATAGAACACAAACATATGCACTGCGATCAATGGAACAATCAAACCACTTTGAGCACCCAAATCGACAATAACTGGTGCCATTAAGGTTGAAACAACAATGTAGTTCGCCGTGGTTGGCAATCCCATACCGAGAATCAAGCTGATCACTGCGGTAAATATCAGCATCAGAATCACATTACCGGCAGAGATAAACTCAACAAAGTCGGTCATCACCAAGCCAACACCCGTCAGGGTTACCGCACCCACCACCACACCGGCCGTTGCTGTAGCAACACCGATTGCGATCATGTTACGTCCACCCGCTTCTAAGCCATGGCGAAGATCTTTGAAGCCTTCGATTAACTTTTCTTTGGTGTCATCTTGTTTACGGAAAAATGCTTTTAAAGGCTTATGGCTGGCAACAATCGACAGCAGAAATACCACAGCCCAAAAAGCCGATAAACCTGGCGAGAAGCGCTCAACTGTTAAGCACCATACCAACACCACAATTGGCAACAGGAAGTACAAGCCAGACTTCACTGTTGGCCCAACATCTGGCGTCATGGTAATTGGCTTATCGGGGTCATCCATTTCTAAATCCGGGAAACGGGCTGCGAATTTCACCAATCCTAAATAACTGGCTAACAGCGCTATGCCGACCACAATAGTGGCACCGAAACCAAACACTTCTTTGGTCCAGCCAATACCGTAATACACCACAAAACTCAGCACCAAAATGCTGACCATTACCGTCATAAATGACAAACTACTTTGCAGGAAAGTCTTCTTGTGACGACGCTCCAAACCTTCCATGCCTGCTTTCAGTGCTTCCAAATGCACAATATAAAATAGCGCAATATAGGAAATGATCGCTGGCAGAATGGCATGCTGCATCACTTCGATATAAGAAATACCGACGTATTCAACCATCAAGAATGCTGCAGCACCCATAATCGGCGGTGTCAGCTGGCCGTTAGTTGAAGCGGCAACTTCAATCGCACCGGCTTTATAACCGGGGAAACCCACTTTCTTCATCAATGGAATGGTGAAGGTACCGGTAGTCACTACGTTGGCAATTGATGAGCCAGAAATAATACCGCTCAAACCAGATGACACTACGGCAGCCTTGGCTGGTCCGCCACGCAAATGACCTAGCAAAGAGAAAGCCACTTGGATGAAATAGTTACCAGCACCTGCTCGATCGAGCAAAGCACCAAACAAAACAAACAGGAATACAAAACTGGTTGAAACGCCCAGAGCAACACCAAATACGCCTTCTGTAGTTAACCAGAAATGCGACATTGCTTTGGAGAAACTGGCACCTTTGTGTGCAATCACATCTGGCATATACGCGCCAGCAAAGGTGTAAATCAGAAATATTCCGGCAACCACCATCAGCGGTGGCCCTAGAGAACGGCGGGTCGCTTCTAGCAACAACACCATGCCACACAGAGCAGCAGCTAAATCTAAGTTGGTAGGTGCGCCAGAGCGGCCTGCCAGAGATTCATAAAAAATAACAATATACGCTGCCGCAGCTGCACCTAATGCAGCCAACAGCCAGTCGAGCCAAGGTACCTTGTATCTAGGAGAAGACTTGAGAGCCGGGTAGGCGGTAAACGCCAAAAAGATCGCAAAAGCTAGGTGAATTGCCCGAGCTTCTGTATCGTTTAATACTCCGAAATTAAATACAAATGGTAGCGGTGACGCATACCAGAGTTGGAATAAAGACCAGATTAACGGAATCGCTAATAATACCTTGCCAGCAGTTCCTGCTGGTGTTCTGGCACCACTATCAGATTGTCCGAGAATCTCTTTCAACTCGTCGTCCAGATTGTCTCTGGAAATACTCATGATGACCCCTTACCGTCTTACCAGACTGCTTCCGGCAACATTCCTCGCATACCCTGTATTTATGAACAACTGAGCAATGCTGTTAGACCCATCGCCACAATCCAAACATAAGATATTGTATTTTCGTAACATTAATTAGTATCAAATTAAAAATTTATGTTTATATGCTTTTAGGCATACAGGAAAACTTTGAGGACAGAAGATTATTTGTCAGGTTAAAAAAGCAAGCTAATTCGCTTAGCTTAAAAACAACAACGCCGAACCTTTCGGCTCGGCAGCGATAAACATGCAGTCGCATGTTCGTAGGCAAGTCTGCTTTATAGCAGGCCTTGCTCACGGTAATAACGTTCAGCACCTTTGTGCAGCGGAGCAGACAGACCGTCTTGGGCCATTTGCTCTTTTTTCAGATTGGCAAATGCTGGATGCAGTTTCTTGAACTTATCAAAGTTCTCGAATACTGACTTAACCAAGTTATAAACCACTTTCTCAGAAACCTTGCTAGAGCTAACCAAAGTAGCACCTACACCAAAAGTTTCGATGTTATTTGGATTGTTACGGTACATGCCACCTGGGATTTCTGCACTGCGATAGAAATCGTATTTATCAACCAACTTGGAAACCTTAGGACCTTTCACTGGTACCAATATAGTGTCACAAGCGGTGGTTGCTTCTTTGATTGAACCTGAAGGGTGACCGGCAACAAATACGATTGCATCAATCTTGTTATCACACAGCGCCTTTGACTGCTCGGAAGACTTTAACTCGGAAGCCAGAGCAAATGCGCTCTTATCCCAGCCATAAGCTTTCATCAGTACTTCCATGGTGCCACGTTGGCCTGAACCTGGGTTACCGATGTTAACTCGCTTACCTTTCAGATCTGCAAAGCTAGAAATGTTGGCATCTTTACGCGCCACCATGGTGAAAGGTTCTGGGTGAATCGCAAATACTGCACGCAATTCAGGGAATGCACCCTTGCCTGCGAACTTGCTAGTGCCATTCAATGCGTGATACTGCCAGTCGGACTGAGCAACGCCAAAGTCCAGCTCACCAGCACGGATCGTATTCAGGTTGTAAATAGAACCACCGGTGGACTCAACAGAACAGCGAATACCTGTCTTTTTAGTATTGCGGTTCATCAAGCGGCAAATGGCACCACCTGTTGGATAGTAAACTCCAGTTACACCACCAGTACCGATAGTGATAAATTCCTGAGCTTGAACAGTTCCAGCTGCTACCACTAATCCTGCTGCTGCTACGATGCCCGCAAGTTTGCTTTTGATTGACATAATGTCTCCAGGTTAATTCTGAATCCCCTGCGCAAATTTTCTTTGAATAGTTGATCTGCGCCCACTGCCAAAAATGGCAAATCTAGAATCCTGAGATGGTTTTTAAATATCAGAAGTGCCTCGAGCGGAAAACCACTGGACACAAACTCTACTTGATACGCGTTGATGGGCTTAAAAAGCTATGACGCGAGTCATATAATAGATCAGTATGCTGGCTTGTTTTTTCGATTCACGACCCTTTGGCTAGACAAAGCAACCGTACAACAAAAGTGAAGGTTAGTTCAAACTTTCTGAACTTAGTGACAAGTCATACCCAAATGATCATCTTTTGGCCGATAAAAATTTTTGATAATAAAATTATTTCTCACAATAACTCAGACTTATTCAGCAATTGTTAGGTAAGAAAATTTGATCCTAGTCTAATAAGACATTTCTACAAGATCGGTTTTCTCTACCTGTTAAGGCAGCACCACACCCACTGAAAGTATCGATTCTGTGAGTTTTAATCAACCTTATTTGGCCTTATTTTTACCTGAAACAAAATACTTCTCTCGCTTAACTGAACGCGTGTCAAAGCCCAACTCGGTTAGATAACTCACTTGTTGATCAACCATTGCAGGATGACCGCACAGATAGACCAGATCATTTTCTGGATCAGGTTCAAGCTGTTGCAGTGGCTTACCAACATGGCCAGCATATTCATGACACGTGATTTCAGCATCAGCTTGACGACTTAAGCAGGCTCGATAACCAGCATGATATTCTGTCGCCAGAGATAAAAATTCTTGTTGATAAATTAACTCATCACGAGTTCTGGCACCTTGTAAAATTTCAACTTTCAAACCTGCAGTGAGCATGGTTTTTAATTGATGCAACATGCTGCGATAAGGCGCCATACCGGTTCCGGTACCAATCAGAATTAACCGCTTATCAATTTTTTCTGGTAATACCAGATTACCCATAGGCCCTTTAGCAGCAATTAAATCTCCCGCTTGGGTATTTTTAAAATACTCACTGGCAACACCACCATCAATCAATGTGACGGCGATCTCAATTTGTCGATTGTGTTGCGGATGTGGAGAAATATTAACAATGCTGTAGCTGCGCTTTAGCGGCGTCTCGCTTATTGCATTAGCTGGGAATTGCAGAGATAAAAACTGTCCTGGCTGAAAAGCAACAATGGCATTATCAGCCGCTTCATAAGTCAGAGAAATAATTCTTGGTGCTAGATTATGCTTGCGAACTAATTTCAAATCGCATTCAAACATCAACTATCTCCTACAATTTTCTCACAAGAATCTAACGCTACAAACATCAGATTTTGAGTCTAACCTGATTGAATACTGTTTTATTAAGCACATACAGTCTAATTGCTAAAGAAGGGAGTCGCAATGATTGAAGTAAAAGCCCTAAAATCCTTATTGAAAAAACAACCCGCAACAGAAGTACACATTCTGTCTACCGAAGGCGATGTCTATCAGGTTCGGATTGTTCAAGACGACAAAGAGCAGCTTTTAACTACCGATGAAACCGGTAAACCTCTTAAATTCAAAAGCCTTGACGAAGCTAAGCATAAATTAAAGTACCTAGGCGTTCATAATTGTTTTTTACAACATCATGTTGCTTATGCAGAAATGATTGGTGAATCTGGTGATGGACTGCAAGGTGATTTAATGCCAATCCGATTGCAAGAAAGCTACAGTTAATAATAACTTTTATCAACTACTTATGACTGGCAATATCTTTTATTTAGCGCAGCAAAAATAACTTGCTGCGCTTTATTACTTGCTATTTTTTCTGTTTCGTTGGCGGGCAACCGGACTGACAAATGAAACTTTTATTACTTATCTACCAGTTAACTAAAAGCTGCTATATTTCGAGTTATATGAAATAAACACCCACTAACCGGAGCTAACTAGATGGCTTATCGCGTTTGTCTTGATATAGCAACCTATCAGAAAATTGAACCCTTCTGCATGAACTATTCACAGCAAACTCAGGCACTCGATGCATTGACTCAAGCGATGGAAAATTGCGGCATTCAATATAGCGTGACAGAAAATAACAACCAGATAGCCCTGACAAACCATCAAGGAAATGTCATCGCCCAAATAAATCCTACCATCACAAATAGCCATCAGCATTCGTCTGTTTAATTAATTTTTTAAATTAATTAAACAGTGACAACATACCTTGTTTAAAATTTTTATATTTAAATTGATAACCAATTTCTTGAATTTTTTTACTCGACACTTGTTTATTGGCAGGTGCTGAAAGCTGCATGTTCAGATCTAACGCTAATCGTTCAGCAATCCAACCGCGCACTTCTTTTGATAAAACTGGCGCAGCATCAACCCCGTTATAAATAGTCTCTAGCTCACTACCCATCTCTGCTATTTTAAGTAAATAGCCACA
Organism: Pelagibaculum spongiae; assembly: GCF_003097315.1. NCBI lineage: Bacteria > Pseudomonadati > Pseudomonadota > Gammaproteobacteria > Oceanospirillales > Pelagibaculum > Pelagibaculum spongiae. The sequence goes on along the minus strand of NZ_QDDL01000006.1, from coordinate 45,296 downwards.
AACACCTGCAGCATCATCTAAATGAATTCGATTCGTCCAACTATTACCATTAAATGGTTTTCCGGCGATGATCTGGTCAATTAAAAAGCGTGAACTGCCATATAAACCGGCCATTCTAACTACTGTTGCTTTATTTTTTAAGTGCTGGATAAATTGCTGTTCGGCCTGCAGCATAATTTTTCCATTATCAGCTACTGGCTCAGTCAAGCTGGTTTCATCGACTATTTCACCGTTGTTTTGGCCATAAACAGCGGTCGATGATGTAAAAATTGCATGCTTAAGCGATTGTTTTTCAATTGCTGATAGTAACTTATCCATTGCCGCCAAATAGGTTTGCAGATAACCATCTTGCTGACCACGAGCTGGTGCTGCGCAAAACACCAGGTAATCAACTTTAGGCAACTGGCTAAGGTCATCTTGCAGCAAATCACAGCTAATCCCTTCAACTCCAGCGGGAAACTGATCACCCCTGCGTAAGCCATAAACCTTCCAGCCCTCTGTAACCAGCTGTTCAGCTAATCGACTACCCAAGCGACCGATTCCTGCAATTAAAATACTTGGCATTGGCATTCTCTTTCTCTATTCAAATATTGTCAGATTTCAGTGCTATTTGTAGCACAAATATAATTAAAACATTGCCATAAAAAAACGCAGACCTAAGCCTGCGTTTTTATAAAACAAATAGAACGAATCAATATCGATCAGAGCTGCTGACGAAGTAATTCCAATAACTGCTTTAATTGCTGCTGATCTTCTTGCGAAGGTTGCTCATGCTGCTGGATTTCTTCATAGCAGGCACGCATTGCAGCGCGGATAACAACGATTTCTGGTTGCTGAATCTGGTTTTTCTGCAACAGCTGCAATAATTGCTGGCAGCGCGGCAAACCACCAAAATCTTCTGGGAAGAAACTAGCGGCAAACTGCATCAGTTCATCGAATTCAGCATCTGGTTCTGGCAACAATCCAGCAGTCACTAGCTGACAAGGAATATGTACTTCTAACCGATCGCCCGCAGTAGTCACTGACGGTATGTGATCAGACAATCGCTTGCCCATATCGACTAGCTGATCTTTCATTGCCAGTTTATCTAACCAGGCTTGTGGAATAGCAGAAAAACCATAATGAGCCCCAGCAATTTGCCCGCAAATTGCCGCTACGGTATCGGAATCATCACCTAGGTTGGCAGCCATTAATACCGCATCAGAAAAATTCTCGGTATTCGCAAAACACCACAATGCCGCTTCCAAGCTATCGACTACATAACCGCTGCTGGAAATCATTTCACGCGACATTTTTTGGTAATCACCATGGGCAATGGTTTCTAATCGCGACCAAGTCGGTACATTCTCGGCAATCGTATTAATAATCATCGACTTAGGAACACCAGAAAAAGCCAGATATAACTTATCAGCCATGATCCGGTTTGCCTGTCGACATTCTTTTGCCTGGTGGGTTGTTTTAGCACTTTGCGCGGCATAATAATTACTCTGACCATGGTCAGGGTAATAATACAATACAACAGGCGCTAATCGCATGAGTGCGCCGTTACCTGCTAGCTCTGGATCTTTTATGCCAGCCTTAGGATTTCCATCCACTAAATAACGATTGATCGCACCATTGACGGTATCACCAATATCGAAGCACTTTCCGGTGCTTGAGTAATAGCCTTCATCGCGCCAGCGTGAATATCGAACCATTTGATCAGCTAGATCAAAACTCTTTTCCAACAAGCTACTTCCCAGACAAAGCGCCATGGACGTGTCGTCAGTCCATTGGCCTGGTTGCAGCTTAAATGGACCACCACCGATCATATCGGTCAGCGGCTCAAAACTGTCTCGCGGTGAGGTTTCTACACTGGCACCCAGGGCATCACCTACCGCCAAGCCAACCAGACAACCGATCATTCGATCCCGCAAACCACTCATTATTTTTCCTCATCGATGCTCATTACCCTCTGAAATCTGACTATTTTTAGCCAATGGGGTTGTTCTGAACATCATTTACATTAGAATTAGCTTAATTAGATAAGACTAAAACATATCAGGAGCTGTCTCATGCCCGCCACCCTACAGGATCTACTTGCACTAGCTCGGCATCACGTCACCATTATCAACGATCAACAAGCCGAAATCATGCTACAAAATCAGTGTGCGGTACTGGACGTCCGAGAGCCGGGCGAATTCCAGCAAGGGCACCTACCAGATGCAGTGAATATCCCCCGAGGCATCCTCGAATTTAAAATCGCCGACCATCCTGCAATTGATGATTTTAACACTCCAGTTCTTATTTATTGCAAAAACGGCGGACGCTCCACTTTTGCCGCTGCGACATTGAAAGAAATGGGCTATCAACAAGTTAAAATGCTCGATGGTGGATTCGATAGCTGGCAAGGCCATGTCCATAAAATAGAAAAAGAAATTGGTGCTTATTGATCAATATTTAATCAGTCGCTAGTCCGGTTTTACTTTTTAATAAAAATCACGTTAGAGCCTGGCGCTTTAAATCAGTCTCAGGCTTTTTATCTTGCTGCATAGCCATATTGCATCTAGTTGTCTTGATGGTTCAATTTACTAAAGGGCACTGTGGAATTATGGCTAAAGCACTCTGGAAATAAACTGCGCTGATAACAAAATTGCGCACGGAGAACGCTTGTGAAAACCCCAATTATTGCTCGATTACTGCCAGTCGCTTTTTGTAGTTTGATGTTTGTTCATACTCCTAATGCTAATGCAGAACAAAACCTTCAAGTAGCCGTTGCGCCTACAGCCTCAATTAGTTCAACGGCTACCACTACCGAGCAACAAGCAAAGCAAGTCATCAAACAGCTGGCCAGTACTTTAAAAGGTGAACTGAAGAAAGCCGTCAAGAGCGGCGGTCCAATGGCAGCAATTCAAACTTGCAACTTGCAGGCACCAAAAATTGCCCAAAGCATTTCTAGCCAAGGCGACTGGAAAATTCGTCGAACCGCTTTAAAAGTACGCAACCCGAACAATGTAGCAGACGCTTGGGAGCAAGCCGGACTGGAGCAGTTTCAGCAGCAAATTGCTCAGGGCGCTGATCCAATGAAACTGGTCAAAAAAGAAATATTTGAAGTCGATGGTAAGAAACACCTTCGACTGCTTAAAGCGATTCCAACAGGCGAGGGCTGCCTCAACTGTCACGGCAGCAATCTCAAACCACCGATTGCGCAAGCACTAGCCAAGCTTTATCCACAAGACCAAGCCACCGGGTTCAAACAAGGTGAACTTCGCGGTGCCTTCAGCTTACAAAAAGCACTATAAGCAATACCTCTACCCCAGGGTTTTCGGCCTTGGGGTTACTTTTTCAGCGGTTTAATCAATTCATCCAAACCTTCAACTTTTAGCTCAAGACACGAGCGCATCAACATACCCAGCTGCCCTTGGGGAAAGCCTTTCTTGTCGAACCAAAGTAAATATTCTTCCGGTAAATCCACCAGCATTTTGCCCTGATACTTGCCAAATGGCATGGCTGTGTTGGCGATTTTCAGCAAATGTTCTTGGGGTGTCATATGAGCAACCGTCGCTGTAGATAAAAATTTGAATGGGCACGAATGAGCGCATTGTGCGATGTTGTGCTTAATAGGTCGAGCAAAAAACATATACCCAAACCACTTCAAAGTGTACTGAACTCTGCACCTTAAGGTGGCTTGGGTATATAGTAAATAACAGCATTTCACCAAACCAATACTTCACAGAAACAACGAGCCCATTGTGAGCCTATCTACCTTTCTGATTTTGCTACTGGCCCATCTGCTGGATAAATTAACCAGCCATAAGCGTCCCGGTTTATCCGAGCTGCTTTACCCAATACTGGAACCTTTCCAGACACATACAGAAGTCGCCAGTAAAGGTTCTCCTTTTCAATGGGCGTTTTTAATTTTGCTATTGCTCGGATTTCTAGCGCTCTATCCTTTGCTTCATCTGCTGCCAAATTGGATCTACTGGCCAATGGAGCTAGCAGCACTCACCCTCACCTTGTCGAGCTATAAACTGATCGGGCGAATCCGTTTACTCACCGAAGCATTAGATATTGCCCGCTTCGACCAAAGCCCTAAATTGGCCCGTAAGTTAATTGCCGCTATGGCGGATCGAGATAGCCAAAGAATGAATCTAGTCGATATGAACCGCGCGGCTATCGAAGCTAGCTGGCAGCAAGCTTTGTCCGCTTGGGCAGCACCAGTATTCTGGTATTTAGTCGGTGATATAAGCGGCTTACTCATTTACGGTTTTGCCCGAGAAGCCAGCTTAATTTGGCATAAACAACACCCAAGAAATATCCGACCAAAAAGTCAGCCATTACGATTCATTTGGCAGTTACACCGCTGGATGCTTTATCCGGCAGATTGGGTTTTAGGCTTGGCTTTTGTTTTTTATGGTCGAAATAAATCACTCAAACATGTCATCAGTAGCAGCTGGAAATGGCCGGGTGCTGGCGGCGTTACATTGGCTGCAGGCGCCGGTGGTATGGGAGTTCAGCTTGGTGGGCCAATTCATAGAAAAGGCCGAATGTTAATGCGACCATTACTCGGCCCGAGTCAATTAGCTCAGCCGGGTGACCTTGCCAAAGCCATGCGCTGGTTGCGTGCAAGCTGGCGCTTATGGATGATGGTCGCCCTTGTCTCAGTTTTGTTGTTGTAACCAATGAAGTGGTCTTTGTTCAAGAACCTGCTAATCTGCCCAACCTGCCTATTGTTTTTGTATCTACTCACGGCATTCACTCATAGTGCCCTAGCGGGTGAATCATCTGAAAACCAACCGATTAGTGTTGTCGATAACCGCGGACGAACCATCACCCTGCCTGCACCTGCTAAACGAATCATTTCTCTGGCACCACATATTACTGAGCAGCTATTTGAAATCGGTGCCGGTGACCGTATCATCGCCACCGTCAGCTACAGCGATTATCCAGCAGCAGCTAACGACATTCCCAGGGTCGGTGGCTACAACAAAATCAACATTGAACAAATCCTTACTCTACAACCTGACTTGGTCATTGGCTGGGAAAGTGGCAATAACCGAGAATCGCTGTTGCGTTTACCAGAATTGGGAATCAAGCTATTCATCAGTGAGCCTAGAACTCTGCAGCAGGTGGCCGACAACTTAAAAGTTTTTGGAAAAATCACCGGTGATCAAACCACTGCCGATATCGCAGCAGCGCGTTATTTAGCAAAACTGCAGCAGCTGAAACAGAAATACCAAGGCAAAAAGCCCGTTAGCCTGTTTTATGAAGTGTGGAACAACCCGTTAATTACCCTCAATGGCGAACATTTATTCAGTCGAATGTTAGATATTTGCTCTGGCAAAAATATTTTTTCCACATCGCCTCAGCTCGCACCTAGGGTCAGCCGAGAAGCGATTATTGTTGCCAATCCACAAGTGATTATTACCAGCAATCACGGCAAATTATCGATCGAGCAATGGCAAGAAATCTGGAATGTTTGGCCACAAATTGATGCGGTAAAAAATCAGCAGCTATATATCGCGCCACCCGATGTGTTGCAAAGAGCATCTACTCGATTAGTACAAGGCACTGAATTTCTATGTGAAACTTTGCAAAAATCTAGAGAACAAGCGGCAAAAAAATAGTTAGTTGCCGCTAGTGATCGCACCATTTAATTGCCGCAGCAATTGCATAATTGGGGGTTAGCTTCAGTGAAGTTTTAGTCGAAATCGGCATAGGTTTAAGTTTATTAAGCCGTTGCTGGAGCCGCTGAAAGATCCGGTCAATCACTTGCGCTAAACAATTACCACGGGTCTCAACAGTGAGTGTCGGTTGGTAGTGGCAATCATTTAAATTGATGCAAGCAATCAATCGGTAATGACCACTTCCAGCTGACTTTTTTAAACGCAATTTCAAGCGACTTATTTGCTGATACTGCTCGGTAATACAACGGCTATGCGAGTTGAGACGACGACGATTAACTTCATCGAGTCGAGTATTACTCGTCTCTAGCTCTAACCGGGCTTTATCCACATTACTGCTGTTCGACACCATAGGAACTCCATTACTGCTTCCTCAAACTCAGCCTAATCGGGATTGGCAGAATAAACTTGCGTATCTTCACAGCAAATTAAGCATTACCTGCTTTACAGTAAGTAAACCCGTGGGATCTGTGAGCAGCGTAACAATTTGATTCAGTAGCGGTTTACTGGTAGCCCGCTAGACTGGCTGTATCAGCTTGATTGACGCTGGTTCGATTTTTATCAAATTCACTTGCTTGTCAGAATTCGATTCGTATAATGCAGCACTGTCTTGAGAGAGACAGCTCAATATATTGAGTTTGGGGATGTGGTGAAATTGGTATACACGCAGTGTTCAGGTCGCTGTGCCTTCGGGCGTGAGAGTTCGACTCTCTCCATCCCCACCAAATTTAAAGAAGCCTCGCTTATAGCGGGGTTTTTTGCTTTCTGAGATACTAAAACTTCTGACGATTAACTGGCCGCCGGTTTTTAAGCCTTCTGCCCTCCGATCGCTTCTGCAAGCTTTGCAGCTAATAAGAAGAAGACGTATTCGATGAACCTGACTCCATTCTCCTCCCTACCCAAAGTAGGCCTCGCTTTAAGCGGTGGTGCATGCCGTGGCGCAGCGCATATTGGTGCCATCGCAGCACTAGAACAATATCAAATTCAACCTTCAATGATCAGCGGAACCAGCATTGGTGCTTTGGTTGCAGCCTTTTATGCCTTTGGTAAAACACCCGAGCAGATGCTAGAAATTGCCCACCAAATGGGCTGGCTAGATATGACTCGGCCATCACTGTCCAAAATGGGATTATTGAGTAACCAATCACTTCGCAAACTGATCGAAAAACATCTCGGTCAGGTCACCATGCAAGATGCTCCGATTCCGTTAGCATTTATCGCCACCAATCTAATTAGCGGTGAAAAAGTGGTACTGGATTCTGGCTCAGTCGCCGACAACTTAATGGCCACCACTTGCGTACCGGGTTTAATGGCGCCGGTTGAAATTAACGGCCGGTTACTGGTCGATGGCGGCTTATTAGAAAATCTTCCTTTATCTCCACTACAAAATATGGGCGCCGAAGCATTGCTGGCGATCGATCTAGCCGGTGGACATAACTATGGCAAACCAGATAACGCGATGGATGTACTGCTCAGCGCACTAGATATTGCACTGGATAATAACGCCCGCAGCCATCATCAACTGGCCGATCACATAGTGAAAATGGATTTAAGCCATTTCAGTCGCTGGGACCCCAAGCAAGCATTAGAAATTTACCAAACGGGTTATCACCTAACCTGCATTGAGATCTCTAAAATACAGCAGATGCTACAAGAAAAATCTGGAGTGGTACCCGGAATAAAAAGATGGTTGGGTGTTGAAAGCTAAGTAACTATAAACTGAATGCTTTAACCTAGCATTCTAATTACGTACACATTACCTTTATTAAGGCTACAGAAAAATTAAAATAGCCCTAATTATTTCGACTTTCGATAGGTTCGAGAAGAAAAGCTCTCTTAAAAACCGCAAGAGCCAAATACTATTGACTAGAAGTGATTGAAGTCAGCTGTGTAGCAGTGATCTTAGCGTAAGGGCTTTTATAATATGATCTAATAAGGTCATGTAATACAAATGAAAGTGATGAATGGAAATGTCTACTAATCCTGATCACTCCAAGATTTGGATCAAACACATCAATCATCTGATTAACCATGTTAACTCTCACTGCAATGACGTGATTTCCAGAAAGAGAATAAGCAAATCCTGCTCGACCACGAAATGACAAAATTAACATAAACGAACTTATCGGCGTTTCCAATATGGTCGAACAAAAACTATACAGCTTCCTATTATATATATATTCACTCATTATTTCATTCGATATAGTTAACTTTATATTCTTTCCTTTGATTAAGTCACTCGCTTTAACTTTATGCAAACTTGAAGTTTTTGATGGTACATGAATTTGCAGAGACATATCTTTTCTCATTAAATGTCTTTTAAAATATTCGCTTTTTATTTTTTTATAAAAGTCTTCCATTGTCGGATAGTATTTTAACCAATAAACTGAGAGCGTAGTACATAAACCTTTTGCAATATAAGCCTCGGACAATATATCTTTACCTTCTTCTATAACAGCATCAATATAATCTTTCTGATTAAAATAATAAATAACATTTATTCCCAGCTCATGCCATCTAGCATAAACGTTATTCATTGGTTCTTTGTATGGCATGTGATTACCTAATCGGTTAAATTTATTTTAATACCTTAGCAGAAAAGAAAGATTAACACTTTCCTTCATTTGGTTGTAATTCATGAATTGCACACAACTACACCACAACAGATGATGGGAATTACTTACCAAGTGGACTGAATGGATATAATCCAGCCATCATTGTCCAAAATAGGATCGTTGAGCCACCAGTTACTGACAACTTAATGACGATGGATCTGCTGGCAGTTAATTTCTTCTAATTTGAAGGTTTTTTTTGTCTAATGTAGTTTTTGTGATAATAAAAACCTAACCTCTATATGATCATACATGACTTAAAAAACTATGCCATTGACTTAATTGACGTGTATTGCGTAGCTGTTATGTTTGCATATTTGTGCTTATAAAAAGATCGAATCAAATCATGAAAAACAAAACCTAAAGCTGTTGGAAACCACTTAGTTATTCTGACTACCCCAAGATTTGGATCAAATAATTCAATGTAACCATCAACCATATTGATTCTAATTGCCATGGCATGGAATCCTTCATTAATTACGGCATTATCATGGAAGCCGACTATCAAAAGATATGAAGAAATCGGCGTTTCAATTAATTTTTGACAAAAACAAAATAATTTCTCATTAAAACAATATTCATTCTTTGGAGACATAAAGAAAGAAAGCTTCACCTCGCCACCCTTAATCAATTGCGTTTCTTTTATATCATTTAATTTTTTAGATTTAGAAGAAACAAAAAACTGAATTCCTATATCTTTTTTTGCTAAGCCGCGTTTAAATTTTTTATCTTGTATTTTAGCGTAAAAATCAGCCCAGGAAGGATAATACTTTAACCAATACACCGACAATGTTTTACATATTCCACCATTTACATAAGCACCAGATATGGTTCTATTTTTACCTTCAACATAATCATCAATATAATCAGCCCCTTGGTTAAAAGGTTGTATCAGGCTAGCACCCAGCCATTCCCATCTGTCAATTACTAAGTCCATACTTTGCTTATAGGGCATTTTATTTCTTAAATTTTAATTATCGAATAGGTTACAGCTTTAGCTAGCATTAGTTTTTTTTCAATTAGAAAGGGGCAAAAGCCCCTATCTAAGAATGCAGACTACAAAGTCAGCAAGTACTGCACCATATCATCCACTTCATCAGCTGAACCAGCACACCATGGGTGTGGCGCGGCAGGCATACCAATTGGACCGGCGGTTTTCATTTCATCAGGACCATACTCAGCCCGCATTTTTTGATAATCCCAGTAGTAGAAATTAGGATCCCAATCAACGCTTGAGAAATACTTGTGACGCTCAATAAACCGGTTAGATTTACGACCGGCAATAGTGTCAGGTGATTTCGGCACCCTAAATACATCACCTTTTCGGTTATGTGCTGGATATGGCTCAGGATGGTCTGCACTACCCAGCGCTGGGTAATCAGGCTGGTGCAATGTGTAGTACTGGTTATACAAATCTGAACCTTCTTCACAACGTGCTGGATCAACTAAATCTTCTAGGTTTTTCACATGGCCATCACTTAACAAACCACGGTGTGAGTTCCAGTAAAGGTTACGTAAGAAAGTCGCTCGAATTGACTGAGTTTCTTTCTGGTAAATGGTCGGCGCAAAGAAACGTCCAACCTTATCCAAACGAACCATCTTCTCGGTTGAATAACCACCAAACGCATCTTTGTGACATGATGCACAAGCCGCATCAAAGCTTTGCTTGCCCCGGTCAACTGCTTGCACAATCGCTGGGTAGGAAGTCAAATCGTTTTGTACAAACAACCCTTCTCCCGGATCCAAACCTATTTGACCATTCAAACGCCCTTTCCACTTCAACCAACGATACATACCGAGGTTTCGCAGTAAGTCATCGTTCTCATCCAACTCAGTCATATAAGAAGTCAGTGCTTGCAAGGGCTGGCGATACATTGCGCCCATTGCACCATCTGGCTCTTCCGAATGAATGTAAGAACCTTCAAAGCCTACATAAGATTCAGTGTGCGATAACGAGCGGCGAATCATCATGTAATTAGTGACGTTTGGAATCACAATCGGCGAGAACTGATAATCATTGTCGGTCAGACTACCTTCGCCATTTCCCCGAACCAGATTATGCTCACCAGCACCTTGTGGCATGCTATAAAGCAATGCGGTTTTATTGATATATTTCTTGCCAGAATCCCAAGAAGGGCCTTCTTCACTAGCAACAATACCTTCAAATTTATCCAGCAAAGTCCACTTCATACTCCACAGCGGATTCGTCATACCAGGGAATACTTTAGTTTCCATTTGGCCCGGCGCTGCTTCATATGCAATTTTATAACCATGACAAGATGCACAGTTAAAGCCAATGCGTTCGCCCTTACCTTTATATGGCTGGTTTGATTCAGCATAACGATAACCAGCCCAACCGGAATCACGCGTATTACCCTTAAAAAACTGGGGCTGCGTGTTTAAAAAACCAGGAATCGGATTTGGCATTGGGTAGCGATCAAAATACACATCATCAATCGCTTCGCTCGGCACTTGTCCTGCAACTGTCGGGTGAGCACCAAACAACTTGGTTGGATCTGCAATCTCACCGGTGACTGGATCTTTTGACTTATAATCAAAAATTTTCGTCCAATCGAGATTACGAACCGAGTGCGCAGTACCTATGTTGTAGTCATAACTCCAAAAGACTTGTCGTCCTTCAGCCAGCCAGTTATCAAACTCAGGGTTATTCACTATCACAGCGATTGGCACTGCGCTTTTAGGGTCACTTAACGTAGAAACCACATCACAATCATGCTGAAATTCATCATCAATAATTCGTGAAGTTAATGCATTAATTACGTTATGCGATTCACCGGGACGAATTAACGACTCCAAATAGCCGGTACGTTTTTGTACCTGCAAAATTAATGGGCCGCTACTCGCATGCTCTGGAACCTTAAACTGCACTTCATTTTCATTCCAGGATTTAATGTTTTTTGGCCAAGTATCTTGTATATCTGGCGTTTCGTAATTCACTTGATCAGAAATCGCCAGCTTCTGCTGATACATCGTCAGATCGGTTTCCAAAATTCTGGTTTTTCCGATCATAATTTTACTGAAATCGGTATCTGTCCCTTTGCCTAAATGGTCACCACGTAAGGTAACGATATCTCCAGGTGCTAGCCCTGGTGCTACTTGGTTACTCGAACCGGGTTGCCATACTAAAGTACCATTAACTAGCATTTCGGAAATAATTGGGGTCTCAAAGGAGGCCGCTGAAGCTGCTCGCTCAACTTCACGTGCTGCATCAAAACTACATATTTCTTCTTGGTCCGGGAATTCTCCGGGCAGCTCGCCACAACCGGTAACGGTTGCTAGCACTGCAAGTGTGATTGATACGGTTAGGGATCGCATCTTACTCTCCTGAACTCGTTGTTTTTATGATTAAATCATTGTGGCTGGCAAAGTTATTGGTATAGTTTCACCAGCTCTATAAGTTTGAGCAGTAGCTAAAACACGCTCAATTACAAATCAGGCCAGCGTCAGCCAGGGAAAAGAAAGGAATCTGGGAGGCGTTAGCTTCACGAGGCCAGCAAACACTAATCGATCGAAATCTAATTAGCGTTTACAGCCCCTATAACAATAAAAATGAAGCGGAGGAGACCATGGATTTCTCCATTAATCTGGTTCGAGGTTTGGTTGATGTGTTACAACGCCTTGGCGTTGCTCCTGACTTTTACTTCAAACAAGCAGGTTTTGATTCTCTCAGATTAGAAAACCCAGCAGGGCGGGTCTGTGAATCTGAATATGATCGCCTACAGCAAGTTGCTCTAAATCTTTCCAATACACCGTCATTGGGAATTGAAATGGCCAAGCACTCACCACAAGGGACTTTTGGTGTGTTGGCTTACCTAGTACTAAATTGCAGCACTTGGCGCGAAGCCATTCGTATGACCAGCCGTTTTTACCGTTTGGTTTGTGATTACGAAGCACCGGTTCTGGAAATTGGTGAAACTCATTCGCGCCTCATTTATAGCTTTTCTAAATCAAATCTAGAAATTAACCGATTACGCAGTGAATTTGGATTAACTCGCCTGGCTCTCATCGCCAAAGCATTTCAGAGCAATGACGATCACGATTTATCTATAGGTTTTTGCCATGTTCGTCCCAGATATATGGAAAAATATTCTGAATGGCTGCCCTGTAACATAGAATTTAATCAGGATGTCTATTTCCTAAAATTCTCCAATTCATTGTTAGATAAAAAACAACCTTTTGCTGACCCTGAAGTTGCGACTATTTTAAAGGAACAGGCAGAGTCAATGCTCAGCAGCCTTCAAGGTTATTCTGGGCGATTGGGAGAAAGTGTAAAAGCACTGATCCGCCAAAAATATATTGGTAGAAAACCCGACCTAGAATCAGTTGCCAGTTACTTTCATTTAAGTGGCCGTAGTCTACGCCGCAAGCTGCAAGAAGAAGGCACAACCTTCGGTGCACTTGCCGATGAAGTCATGTCTGCCGTGGCACAGCAAGCGCTAAAAGACCCCGAACTATGTATTAAAGAAGTGGCTTACCGAATGGGCTTTTCTGAACCCAGCTCCTTCCACCGGGCCTTTAAACGCTGGACCGGAACTACACCTCAGGAGTGGCGACGAGATCATCAAGCCGGTGCGACACCAGAAGCAAGAGTAGAAACAAAAACAGCGGGCTTGGAAAAAGCTTGAAAATCTGAAAAGATGGTGGGTTGATAAAAGATAGTGATTAAAAAACCGCAATCGATTTTGGTTGCGGTTTTTTTTGCTTTGAAAATTAGTGTTTAGAAGCATAAGGATCGTTTGAAACCAAGCTTTAGTACCTCACTTTATTTACTGACACATTAATAATTAACTTAAAGTTAAACTACATAACAAAAAATTTAATCATTGGAACTGCAATTGATGTCGCTCATCCGATCAGATCAGTTTTTATTACCGAAAATCTTCCAAAACAACTAACTCAACAAGTAAACTAAAAGTTCTGTGATTGCACTCAGCTATATCATAATCTTTTTCGTGGGTAGTTTCGCAAAAACACAACTACCGATCACGAACTAAAAAAACATAGACATATTTCTTAACTGTCTAGCGACTAGAAAATACATTTCAAAAATTGGAAAAGCTACTCAAGGAGGGAGTCAATATCATAAAAATTCAGCAGGACTGCCAATATGAAAACACTCGCTATAAATGGTTCAACTATTGAATCATTAAAAACCAGAGGCTTATCATTAAAATCTTTTCCTGGGCATTATGAAATAATCAAACTACTATGTGAGCCAAAACTATATAATGAACGAAAATCTAGAAATGAAACGACCATTGATTTTTTGAAAGATGATCCTAGCACTTACTTTTGTCATAAATTAATAACTATCAATTTAGGTGATAATATTTTAGGTTATCTCGAACTAAACTTTGAAAACGACAGAGAGCTTCATTTAGAAACAGTACAAGTCGCAGATAATTCTTTAAGAAAAGGCTATGGAAATTTACTAATACTTTTACTTATAATTATTGGACGATTAAATCCATTTTCTAAAATAAGTCTGACGGATGTTTCAGAAATTGAAGGCCTCTATGAAAAATATGGATTTATTCTGATAAATCCTAAATCAAGCCGATATGAATTAGACTTAAGATCAGGAATTACAGGAGACTTACTAAAGAGGCTTGCTAAAGTTCAATTGCAACCTTTCGATAATAAAATTATAAAACATATTTCTGATTTTGATCCTTCTTTATAGCAATTACCCTATAGCAATTACGCTATAGGGTAATAAAAGAACAGCAAAGTATTACAGCTGAGGGCCAGCCGCTACCAGTGCCTTACCTTCGTCATTATCGGTGAACTTGGCAAAGTTCTTGATAAAACGACCGGCAAGATCTTCTGCCTTGGTTTGCCATTGCTCCAGATTCTCGTAAGTATCACGAGGATCTAAAATACCGCTATCGCAGTCATGCAATGCCAAAGGTACTTCTAAATTAAACAGTGGAATATGTTTGGTTTCAGCTTTCTCGATTGAACCATCTAAAATGGCATCGATAATAGCTCGGGTATCTTTAATAGAAATCCGTTTGCCAGAACCATTCCAACCGGTATTAACCAGATAAGCTTCTGCACCAACTGCTTCCATTCGCTTAACCAGCTCTTCACCATACTTGGTTGGGTGCAAGGTCAAGAACGCGGCACCAAAACAAGCTGAGAATGTAGGCGTAGGCTCAGTAATACCACGCTCAGTACCGGCTAGTTTGGCAGTAAAGCCAGACAAGAAGTGGTACTTGGTTTGCTCAGGGGTAAGCTTGGAAACCGGTGGTAAAACACCAAAAGCATCTGCAGTTAAGAAAATAACTTTCTTAGCGTGACCGGCTTTTGAAACGGGCTTAACAATATTTTCGATGTGATGGATCGGATAAGAAACCCGAGTATTTTCAGTTTTAGAGCCATCGTCAAAATCGATTTTTCCATCTTCTGTTACCGACACATTTTCCAATAACGCATCACGCCTAATTGCATGATAAATATCTGGCTCAGCTTCAGCAGATAAATTAATCGTTTTCGCGTAACAACCGCCTTCAAAGTTGAAGATACCGTCGTCATCCCAACCATGCTCATCATCACCAATTAGCTCGCGCTTTGGATCAGTTGACAGGGTGGTTTTACCGGTGCCAGACAAGCCGAAGAAAATGGCGGTGTCACCTTCTTTACCAACGTTTGCAGAGCAATGCATTGAAGGCATGCCGCGCAAAGGCAGGTAGTAATTCATCATGGCGAACATGCCTTTCTTCATTTCGCCGCCGTACCAGGACCCACCTATAACCTGCATTTTTTCAGTCAAGTTAAATACGGTGAATACTTCTGAATTCAAGCCTTGTTCTTGCCACTTGTCATTAGTGGTCTTAGAGCCATTCATAACAATGAAGTCCGGCTCGTAAGTTTCTAACTCCTCAGCAGAAGGTCGGATGAACATATTAGTTACGAAGTGCGCCTGCCAAGCTACTTCCATAACAAAGCGTACTTTTAAACGAGAATCTGGGTTGGCACCACAATAGGCATCAACAACAAATAAGCGCTTGCCGGTGAGCTGATCAGCCACTCGACTTTTAAGGTAATCCCAAGTTTCAGCTGAAATGGGTTTATTGTCATTTTTTGCTTTTTCGGATGTCCACCACAATGTATCGCGGGTGACGTCATCTAAAACAATATATTTATCTTTTGGGGAACGACCGGTAAAGATGCCTGTATCGACAGATACTGCACCCATTTCAGTTACAATACCTTTTTCGAAACCTTCAAGATCTGGACGAGTTTCTTCTTCAAATAACTGCTCATAAGACGGATTATGAATAATTTCTTGAGCGTCAGTAATGCCGTAATTATTTAAATCGGCTTTTACCTTTTCCACGAGAGTAGCCATCTGTTTCTCCTGGTAAAAAAAAGAAGTTTGTTATTACCGTTAAAAGTCTGGTTATTATTTTATCTCGAAAGTGGTAGTTATATAAGACTTGAATCAAATGTCTTAGCAACATATTAATAAATGTCTTACCAATTACTCATTTTCGCTGCGCAGGTCAATATTTTCATATTTTACTGAGATTTTTAAAATCAGCTTTTTAATCTATTAAATCGGTTATTTTTCGCTTTTTAAACGAATTATTCCCGCACTGTCACCTGAGCGTTTTTTCTCATTCGTTTTGCAACGAAGTTCGGATTCGAAGTTGCTAAAAAGCGAATACTGCTTTGAACACAACCTGAATCTAACCCGAAACCAGACTGAATGAAGAAACCCCACTGAACCAGAAGGTTAGTTCTGGCAGCCAGCGGGGCTTATTATACATAACTAATCTGAAAATCCGGTGATTGTGAAATAAAAATAATGAATATTCATCATTCATCGAATCAAGATTACTAATTTGCCAGTCTCAGTTATCTAAGCTTATTGCTGTTTGGTATAGCAAGCTAAATCATATTCAAACCTGCATCTTCTATCTGATGTGCCACTTCAAAGCGACTAAAATTCACTTTGAATTCTTGGCAAAGATTTTCTGCTGCTCTTAAATAGCTCACCTTATCTGGCCATGCGTTGGCTGGATCCAAATCCAAAGGATCAATACCTTCTATCGCGACAGGTACTTGTAAATCGATATGATCCAAAGAATGGAATCCTTGCTGTTCTAGTTCACCACTTAAAATAGCCGTAATTATTGTGCGGGTTTGCTGCAAGCAATAACGCTTACCAAGTGGATTACCACCGTGGCTTGCACTTGGCACTCCGCCTTTCCAACCGGTGTTTACCATATATACTGTGGTTTCGCTGGATTCTAATTTATTGAATAGTTGTTCAGCATAAATACCGGCAGGACGTGGGAAGAAAGGTGCACCAAAACAACTAGAGAAGGTTGGCGTGTAGCCATTGTTATGGTTTATTTCTGAATCTCCAACGGTAGCGGTATATCCACTCAGATAATAATAAGCCGCTTGAGCTTTATTTAAACGAGTGACCGGAGGAAGTACTCCGCTGCAATCACAGCTTAAGAAAATTAATACGTCAGGCTGCCCAGCAACTGGCGGCTTAACCCGATTTCTAATCGCAGATAGCGGGTAGGTCGCCCGAATATTTTCGGTAATTCTGATATTAGTGAAGTCTGGCTCACCATGATGGTCGAGAACCGCATTCTCTAGAATAGCACCTTGCTTGATCGCATCAAAAATGACCGGCTGTTCTTCTTCAGTAATAAATGCACAGCGGGCATAGCAACCATTTTCCAGGTTAAATACCCCATCATCGCTCCAGCCATGCTCATCATCACCGATTAAATCTCGGCCATCATCTGAGATCAGGCAGGTTTTACCTGTAGCAGATAAGCCCAGCATCATGGCGACCTTGCCATCTTTATCTTGGCTGGCAGCAGCATGTAGCGGCAAAACGCCTTTCATGGGCAGCAGGTAATTTTGAACTGTGAAAATAGCTTTCTTGATTTCAGCGGCATAATGCATACCGAGTAGTAAAATACGCCGACCTGAAAAATCAATAATAGTCGCCGCATCGCTATGTACGTGATCTCGCATTGGGTCACAAACAAAACCTGGCAAGCAGAGCATTTCCCAATTGCTTTGCTCAATTTCAGGCCGAACCAGTAAGTGGTCAGCTAACAGCTGGTGCCATGCCAGTTCAGTAGTAATTCGAATATTCAAACCATGCTGGGTATGTTGTCCACTGCGCCAAATGCCACTGTAGCTTTCTGGCAATTGCTGTAGATAATCTTCCGCTTGCAGCCATAAATTATCAAAATACAACGGCTCCATTGGCCGATTCACTTCACTCCAGTCAATGGCTTGTTGTGCCTCACCTGGATGACAAACAATAAACCGATCTTGCGGTGAACGGCCGGTTCTTGGCCCGGTATTTACCACCAGACTTCCTTGCTTGGATAATTCGCCTTCACCTCGGCTAATCGCCTGCTGTAACAGTTCAGGAGCAGTCAGATTGATATGGCAAGCGTGGGCAGAAACGGTTTTTTCATGTTTTGCGGCTAGCTGTGATGCGGTCATAGTCATGGCTGAATACTTCTACTGTTGAGCAACATGCTTATATCTCAAATTGCTTTGGGTATAAGTAGCATGCGCTAGGTTTCATGTAGATGATCATCTGACTGTGCCGTTGCTGTTTGCTGGCTCAAGCTAGATGGTGGATCATCTGGAAGCGTTAGCAATTTTGGTTTGACCATTTCAGATTATCTTTCACGAACATGGAAAGAAACGAAAACGAACTTTGAAAAGATGACCGAAAAGCGTTGTTTTTTTCTGAGCAATCGTAGTACATTAAAAAGATTTGTAAGATATTGCCACAATTGGAAAAAGTATAATTTAAGCCGTTTGTGAAATGTATCTAATATCAAATAGTTAACGATAAGATCACTCTGATACTTGAAAGACTTAACCAACTGAAAAACAATAATTTTGTTTTTTTATGTTTTTTTTGAAATGATAAAAAAAGCCTGCTTGTTTTTAATAAAACAAAGCAGGCTTTCAGATAGTGCTTTTCCAGCTGTCGCTTGATCGACTTTTTAGGGAAAAGGCGATTATTATAAATGCATTATTACGGCGGCATTCTTTATTTAGCAGCTTTCAAACTGGTCACATCAAAACTGTAAGTCTGATTACAGTACTCGCAGTTAGCGTGAATCTGTCCTTTTTCATCCTGAATTTCATCTAGATCCGTTTCAGACATTGCAGATAAGCTAACGGCCAAACGCTCTTTTGAGCAGCGACAGCTAAATTGAATTGGTTTAGGGTCAAACAATCTGACACCATATTCGTGGAACAAGCGGTGCAATATCACGCTTTCAGGCAAGTGCAGTAACTCTTCTTTTTTCAGTGTTGCTGCCAAGGCCACCACGGTATTCCATAAATCACTTTCTTCGGTGGTTACATCTGCTGCTCTGGCATTATTTGCGCTTTCTGGCATTGCCTGCAGCATAAAACCAGCAGCAATTTCACCATCACAAGCCAATTGAATATGGGTCGGTAATTGCTCAGAGCGCTGGAAGTAGTCTTCTAGGCATTTGGCCATATCTGGTTTTTCTAGTGGTACCAAACCCTGCCATGGTTCGCCTTTTTCAGGCTGCAGCGTAATAACCGCTTGGCCTTTACCTAGCAAATCGATCAACTTGCCTTTCTTTGGCATGTCTTGATAGCGAGCAACTGCGCGCACCTTGCCATCGCTCGTGCATTCAGCGGCCAGAATTCGTAAATTGCCCTGCCCCTGAAATTGTAAAATTAACTGACCTTCAAATTTAATCGTGGCGCTTAGTAGAGATGCCGCAGCCATGGCTTGGCCAATCAGCTGATTAACGATTGGTGGATAATCGTGGCTAGCGATTGCCTGTTTGTAGCTCTTGTCCAGCTGAGTGATTTCACCTCGAACTTGGCTACTTTCAAATAAGAAACGGTTCAACTGGTCATACTGAATTTGTTGCGTCATAACTGCGGTCTAGTCCAATAAATTACTAGGTCTGTTCACTAAAAATAAACATGGCCCGATTAAGAATTCTTGAAACGATCCAACTGGCGACGATCACGCTTAGTCGGACGTTCATGCTGCTGGTGCATATTAACCAATTTACGTTCCTGAGCTTTAGTCTCACGAACTTCAATACTTTTGGCTGTTTCTTGATAAAGCTTTTGCGCTTCAGGGGCTGGGCCACGTCGATCATGAATCTTCATGATATGAACCGTTTTACGATCAAAACCCTGAACCAGTTGTACTTCGGCATTCAGTTCTATGTGGCGACTCGCTTTTACTCGAGCACCATTATAATGAACCTTGCCACCCTCTATTGCGTCTCTGGCTAGCCCACGGGTTTTATAAAATCTCGCTGCCCATAGCCATTTATCTAGGCGAACTTTTTGCTGTTCCATTTCTGATTTCCAGCAATCACAATTGCGGTAGATTATACCCAAACCAGCTCAAGATGCAGAACTGCCATCTTGGACTGGTTTGGTGAATATATGAAAGTAGCTAGCCGTTGATTGAAATATGAAAAAAATAATCAAAAGCCGCTTGGATAAACTCATACTGTAGCTGATTAGAAACAGTCTCCGATTCGCCCTGACCTGCCAAAAACTGTGCTTTAAATCACCTTGAGAGATTTAGTCTGTCGCCATTATTGCCAAGCTGGCAGTTACGGCACATCTTTCATGTATGTGGCAACAACATGGCAATAACAGCTGCAACTGCTCTGACGAATAGGTCATAAGATCCTTTTGTGGTAGGGACAACTGCTAAATAAATCTGTTAGGCTTGGCTGCTCATTTTAGGGATCAATATAACTGCATGAAGCTGGCAGATAACGCTAGGGCTTTAGTTGCCGGTTCAAATCGGTGGCCTACTCAAAAACTTACACTTCCTATCAGTCTGCTGCTGGGTGTTGGCTTATGCTGGCAACTTGCCCAGACCACTTGGCTATTGCTGCCACTTCCACAACCGGAAGTCACTGGTAATACGCACAATGTATCGATAGTTTCTCAGGTGAAAAACAGCAATCAAGGGCCAACTTTGGCATCTGTTGCATCGAGTAGCTTGTTTGGAAAAGCCGACGTAACGGCTAAAGCTTCTCAGCCTGAACCCAAGCCGATTGAGCCCGTTCCCGATGACATTCCAAAAACCACATTAAACCTGAAACTATTTGGCATCATTACTTATGATGATCAAGGTAATGGTTCGGCGGTTATACAGGGCAGCGGTAAACAAAAGCATTACAGCAACGGCGACCAAATTAAAGGTAGTGGCTCGGTGGTTCTGCATTCGGTATATGCCGACAAAGTCATCTTAAGTCGCAACGGAAAGCTGGAAGCATTGGAGTTAAGCCGCAAGCTAGCGGCCAAAAATAGCCCAAGCACCAGTAAAAATCGCTCTAGCGCATCAAACAGCAATAATTCTAACGCCAGAGTCATAGATAAGCGTGGCGACAGCTCGCTGACCAATGATCTAGCTGGAATTAAGCAAAAGCTATCTGAAGATCCTTTATCCGTTATTAATCTAATTCGCGCGACGCCTGTATTTAAAAGCGGTCAACTACAAGGCTTTAGAGTGAGTCCTGGCAGTGATCGTCAATTATTCCGCCGCGCCGGATTAAGACGAAATGATCTAGTTACTAATATTAATGGTGTGCAATTAGATGATCAGCAAAAAGCGCTAGGCTTATTAGCCGACATCCAGCAAGCATCAGAATTATCGATATCGGTCGAGAGAAACGGTCGACCTCTTCAACTTACTTTCTCTCTGACCAATTAATTTTGCGATCAGGCGACATTACAGGAGCAAAGCCTGCAGCCATGAATTCAAAGCTACTTAAAAATTGTTTTGCAGCAGGTGCTTTGGCACTGTGCTTGGCAATCTCATCACCCGCTATGGCTCAGGCCGGAGAAGGCTGGACCTTAAATCACGATAATGCTGATATTCGAGCTGTGATCGGTCAGGTAGCAGAAATTACTGGTAAGAATTTTGTCATTGACCAACGCGTCAAAGGCAAGATTACCGTTATTTCTAACACCAGCATGGGCAAGAACGACGTTTACCAAGTATTCCTGTCGATTCTGCGAGTTCATGGTTATGCCGCAGTAGAAACCGGTAATGTCATTAAAATCATTCCTGAATCGGGTGCCAAGCAAGACAGCGTACCGGTACTAGATGCCAACAGCAGCAGCAGTAATAGTTCAGGCGATAACGTGGTGACTCGCGTATTGCAGGTAAATAACGTTGCAGCAGCACAATTAGTTCCGATTCTGCGTCCATTAGTACCTCAACAAGGTCACTTGGCAGCTTATCCGCCTACTAACGTTATTATCATTTCTGATCGTGCCGCCAACATCGAACGACTGACCAATATTATTCGCCGTATCGACAAAGCTTCCGATGAACAAGTTGATGTAGTTCGGCTAGAAAACGCTTCTGCTAAAGAAGTGGTTCGGGTGGTTTCTGATTTATATAAATCAACCAATAAAGGCAGCCGTTCTAAAAATGCCACACCTAAAATGGTGGCTGATGAACGCACTAACTCCATTTTGCTTACCGGTGATTCTTCAGACAAATTACGCCTAAAGGCATTAATTGCCCATCTAGATTCACCACTGGAGCAATCGGGAAATACCCGTGTTATCTACCTGAATTACGCCAATGCTGAAAACCTGGTTAAGGTATTAACCGGCGTTAAAGATTCACTAAGTAATAAAAGCAGCAAGAAAAAAAGCACTGCCAACAGCAAAGAAGTCAGCATTTTATCTGACGAAAGCCTCAACGCTTTGGTGATTACTGCACCACCGGCTTTAATGCGTTCACTACAAGATGTGATTCGTAAACTGGATATTCGCCGCGCTCAGGTTTTGGTTGAAGCGATTATTGTCGAGCTAGATGAAACGCAAGCTGACAGACTCGGTGTTCAGTGGTTATTTGATGGCACCCCAGGCGGTTCAGGCCCAGTCGGTTCAATCAGTTTCGGTGGTCAAGGTTCTATTTTAAGTCTGGCGGGAAATATTGCATCAGGTAACGCTGCAGGTGCCGCGAGCGCTTTGGGTGAAGGTGCCGGTATTATTCTCGGTGACTTTAACCGTAAGGGTATCGATTTTGGTGTGTTAATTAATGCATTAAAGGGCACTGGCGCTGGTAACATTCTTTCTACTCCTTCTTTAACCATGCTGGATAACGAAGACGCTGAAATTATTGTTGGCCAGAACGTTCCTTTTGTTACCGGTTCTACCACCAGCAGCACTAACACCAATCCTTTCACGACGATTCAGCGTGAAGATATCGGTATCACATTAAAAGTTACCTCTCAAATTAATAAGGGTAACTCGGTGCGAATGGAGATAGAGCAAGAAGTCTCTTCACTGGCACCTTCTTCTACTGGTGCATCTGACTTGATCACCAACAAGCGTTCAATTAAAACCACCGTACTGGTCGATAACAACCACACGATTGTTTTAGGTGGTTTGATTCGTGACGATATACGTGAGTCCGTTTCTAAAGTGCCACTGTTAGGTGATATTCCATTCCTCGGTGCGTTATTTCGTTATCGCAGTGTCACCACCAGCAAATCGAATTTGATGGTATTCATCAAGCCAACCATTATTCGTGATGCTGAAACACAGAATGGTATCTCGGCGTCTAAATACGGTTATATTCGCCAGCAATTACTCAATCAAAAATTCAATGACAAGCCTTCCAGTTTTAATGCTGAAGAATTATTACCAGCATGGGACGGCGACCCATTGAAGAAGAAATCTTTTGTAACGCCAGAAGCATCCTCTAAGCAGCCGGAGGCTGTGAATGAGTGATCTGCAGCAAACACCGTTAGCTGACCAGCCGCAGTTTGAGCGGCCTGGTTATAACTTTGCCAAGCGCCACGGTATTTTGGTTGAAGAAGGTCAGCAGTATTTACACCTTACTTGTCGACCTGGTGCCAGCGCAGAAATTCTGGCGGAAATCCGCCGGGCAGCTGGCCAGCCAATTGATATTCGTCTGGTAGAAGATCAGCAAGCTTTTGAAGACCTGCTAGCTCGCGCTTATGAAGGCGATACCGGTGGCTCACGCCAAGTTATGGAAGGACTAGATGATTCGCTAGATCTAGACCGAATCGCTGAAGAAATTCCGGAAACTGAAGATCTGTTGGAACAGGAAGACGACGCACCGATCATTCGTTTGATCAATGCACTGTTAACCGAAGCAATTAAAGCCAATGCTTCCGATATTCATATCGAGACCTATGAAAAACGTTTAATCGTTCGGATGCGGGTTGATGGTGTGTTGCGTGAAGTACTGCAACCTAAACGTTTGCTGGCACCGATGCTGGTTTCTCGTATTAAGGTAATGGCCAAGCTGGATATCGCTGAAAAGCGCGTACCACAAGACGGTCGTATTTCTTTGAAAGTCGCAAGCCGTGCAGTCGATGTTCGTGTATCGACCATGCCATCAAGCTACGGCGAACGAATCGTATTGCGATTGTTAGACCAAACCGCAGGCCGACTCGACCTAAATCATTTGGGTATGGATCCGGCAACCCGCGATCGAACTCACGATTTATTGCATAAACCACACGGCATTTTGCTAGTAACCGGCCCAACCGGTTCTGGTAAAACCACCACCTTGTATGCTGGTTTAACCCGACTCAATGACAGCGTTCGTAATATTCTAACGGTTGAAGATCCGGTGGAATATAACTTGGAAGGCATTGGCCAAACCCAGGTGAATTCCAAAGTTAAAATGACGTTTGCCGCGGGTTTACGCGCTATTCTGCGCCAAGACCCGGATGTGGTCATGGTCGGTGAGATTCGAGATCTGGAAACCGCAGAAATTGCAGTTCAGGCATCGTTAACTGGCCACTTGGTATTGTCTACCTTGCACACCAACTCGGCTGCCGGTGCAGTAACACGATTGCAAGACATGGGCGTTGAACCCTTCTTGCTGTCATCCAGTTTGCTCGGTGTTTTAGCCCAGCGATTGGTGCGGGTGTTATGTAGCGATTGTCGCCAACCTTACAGCGCTTCTGAAAGCGAATGTGAATTGCTGGGTGTTGAGTCTAGCCACCCACCGTTGCTGTATACAGCGAAGGGTTGCGAAAAATGTAACGGGCTGGGCTATAGCGGTCGAACCGGTATTTATGAATTGATCGTAGTTGACCGAACCTTGCGCCAAATGGTGCACGATGGTTCTGGTGAACAAGTTATCGAAGACTACAGTCGCCAACAGGCTCCAAGCATGCGTCAAGATGGTATCCGCCGAATTTTAGCGGGTGAAACGACCATCGAAGAAGTACTGCGGGTTACCCGGGAAGGATAAATAGCATGGCGGCTTTTGAATACACCGCAATGGATCAGCGGGGCAAGCAGCAAAAAGGCGTGCTTGAAGCTGATTCGGCCCGACAAATCCGCCAGCAGTTGCGTGACAAAGGCTGGCTGCCAACCGCAGTTGATCCTGTTGCCGAGAAGAAAACTTCTACTGGCAGCAGTTTTAGCCTGGGCGGTGGCACCAAGCTTAAAAGCACTGAACTGGCTTTAGTTACTCGTCAGTTATCCACTTTAATTGTTTCTGGATTGCCGCTGGAATCTTGTTTGCGGGCAGTTTCCCAGCAATCAGAGCATCCTCGAATTACCAGTGTAATGACCGCGGTTCGCTCTCGGGTTTCTGAGGGTTATACCTTGGCCAACTCACTGGGTGATTTTCCCCGTGCATTCAATCCGCTTTACCGAGCCACCGTGGCTGCCGGTGAAAAATCTGGCCATTTAGGCCCAGTGATGGAGCGATTGGCCGATCACACAGAAAACGGCCAAGCACTAAACCAGAAAATTAAACTGGCTTTGGTTTACCCAATCTTGCTAGTTCTGGTCGCCTTTACCGTTTTAGGTGTGCTGCTGACTTATGTGGTGCCGCAAGTGGTTCAGGCATTTTCTGATTCCGGGCAAGACCTCCCCGGTTTAACCATTGCTATGCTGCAGCTCAGCCATGCTTTTAAAGCTGGCTGGCCTTACCTAATAGTGGGAACAATCGGCGGTATATTTCTCTTCAAAAGAGCCATGCGAAAGCGCAGCTTCCGTTTAAAATGGCATGTGCTTCTTTTGCATACCCCGGGGATTAAAAAGTTTGTCCGTGGTGCCGATGCCGCTCGTTTTGGCAGAACACTAAGTATTTTGGCCGGCGCTGGTGTGCCCTTGCTAGAAGCAATGGGCATTGCTTGTGAAGTGTTATCTAACGAAGTAATTCGCGATGCAGTGGTCGATGCAACTAAACGAGTTCGCGAAGGTACCAGCCTAAAAGTTGCCCTTGAACAAACTGGTTATTTTCCACCAATGATGCTGCATATGATCGCCTCAGGCGAACAAAGTGGCGAGCTGGAAAACATGCTAGAGCGTTCTGCAGTCAACCAGGAACGAGAACTAGAAACCACCATTGCCATCTTACTCGGCGTATTTGAGCCGGCAATGATTCTGGTAATGGGCATGATGGTTGCCCTAATTGTTTCCGCAATTCTGCTACCCATTTTCGAGTTAAATACTCTGGTCGGTTAATTCTTTTTAAGACCAGAAGATAAACAGCAATAGGTGTTTTATGAAAAATTTCAGTCGCAATAAGGGTTTCACCCTGATCGAATTGATGGTGGTGGTCACCATTCTGGCGATTCTGGTGGGCATCGTTGCTCCACGAATTCTTGATAACCCAGACAAAGCACGAGTTGCCGCGGCTAAAACCGATATTGCCAACCTTGAGCAGGCACTGCAGTTATACAAGTTAGATAACTTCAGCTATCCAAGCACTGACCAAGGCCTGGAAGCTTTAGTCACTAAAGCGGCGGGTTCTCCTGAACCAAAGAATTTTAAGTCTGGCGGCTACATGCCTCGCCTGCCTAAAGATCCATGGGGCAACCCATATTTGTTCCTCAGCCCAGGTGAACAAGGCGAAATTGATGTCTTCTCTTATGGCGCTGATGGCGAGCCAGGTGGCGAAGCTGCATCTGCTGATATCGGTAACTGGAACCAGTAATTGACCGACTTATCTCATCGGCCACAGAAACGATTCAAGCAGGCTCAATCAGGTTTTACCCTGCTTGAACTGCTGGTGGTCACTGTGGTGATTGGAATACTCGCCGGTTTTGCCTCATTGGCATTGACCGGCGATCGTCGTGCTGAAGAACTAGAACGAGAAGCCGATCGAATTCAGGCATTACTGACGCTGGCGCGAGACGAAGCTTTTATTCAGCAAAAGTCGATGGGCATGTTGTTCTACCGCGAAGGCTACCGATTTCTAGAGTCAGCCGACGGCGCCGAATACAACGCTTTCGATGAAGGCCAATGGCGTGAGCGGCAATGGCCAGAAGATTTACAGATTCAATTGTCAGTTCACGACACAACCGTGGTACTCGAACCACTAGAAAAACTGCAAAAAATAGCCAAGCAAGCCAAGCAAAAGCTTAAACCGCAGCTACAAATTCATGGTGATGAGTTGGATCTATTTAGCTTGTATCTGGCGCTGGATGACGACTTCTCTAATTCAGATACCGACCAAACGGGTTGGAAGCTTGCATTAGATGAACAAGGCGAAATGAAACTGGAGCAATCTTCCAGTGGCTTCTAATTCTCTCACTTCAAAAAGCCGTCATTCACTGCAAAGTCGCACTAAAAAATCGCTTGGTTTTACTCTAATCGAAGTGATGGTGGCAGTGGTGATCGTTGCCAGTGCACTGGCTGCGCTCGGTGGTGCTTTAGGCCAACAAGCCGCAGGTGCCAGCTACCAAAAACAGAAGATGCTTTCCCATTGGGTGGCCATGAACAAAGCCGTTGAATTGAAAACGCTTGGCAGTTTCCCACGTTTGGGTAAAGACACTGACCGGGCTGAAATGGCGGGTCAGGAATGGCAAGTCGAGCTAGAAACCGTCAAAACACCCGCTAATGACGTTCGCCAAGTTCAGATCAAAGTCCGACTGAAAGAAGACCAAGATCCTTTAGCAACGGTGGTGACCTATGTTCAAAAGAAATAGGTTAGCCAGCCAACAAGGCTTCACTCTGATAGAAGTCATGGTCGCGGCTGCGATTTCAGCTTTTATTCTGGTGGCTAGCTATTCGGTACTCACCCAATCTTATCGCGGGCAACAAATTCTTGAAGTGCAGCTGGAAGATATCCGCCAACTGCAATCTGCTTTTGCTTATGTTCAGCTAGATATTGAACAAGCAATTTCTCGACCCATTGTTGATGAATTTGGTCAAATGCAACCCGCATTTACTGGCGGGCTAAAAGCCGATCAACTAGTCGAGCTAACTCGCTCCGGTTGGCGCCATAGTGATCTTTTGCCATTAAGTAATCTGCAGCGGGTCGGTTATCTACTGGAAGATGAAAAACTCTATCGGCAAACTTGGTATGCACTCGATGGCCGCGAAGGCGAGCCTAGAAAACGTCCTTTATTGGATGGCGTAAAAGAATTAGAGCTGGAATTTCTCGACAGTAGCAGCCAATGGCAAAAACAATGGCCTGTCAATCAAGGTGATCTAAACAGCTTGCCTAGAGCAGTGAAGTTGGTCATGGAACTGGAAGGCTATGGTGAGATTACTCGCTTCTTTCGGGTGGAGAGTGCCCAGTGATCGGCATTAATAGCAAACATCACCAGCAAAAAGGCGCAGTACTCATTACCGCTATTTTGGTAGTTTCTCTCGTCGCCATCATTGCCACCACCTTAATTCAGCAACAAAGCCGCATGGTTCGCTTGGGTTATTCGCTACGCCATATGGACCAAACCTATTTGTTTTGGGATCAGTACGAGCGGTTTTATCTCGGTCAGATGGGCGATTTGCTAAAGCAGAATGATTTCAATGTGGCCAAGGTCGATAACCTAATTAAGCAGCAAGGCGGTGCTTTTGCTTCTGGCGGTGATGATGAATTGGTTTGCCTGCGCCAAGAACTGGAAGAACAAGGCATCACGATTAACATCGAGGGTCTTGCAGCGGTCGATATTCAAGGGCGATTCGATTTAAACAGCCTGCGCAATACCAATGGCACGATTGATCCAAATAAATTAAAAATTTTGCAGCGATTGCTGGTAGCAATTGAAGATTACGTCAATTTGCCGCCCTCAATAAATTCAACGAATCTGATTAACTCAACAAGCCCAACTGGTTCACAACCCACCCAAGATCCTTTGGAATTGGATGAGCAAGTGATTGCAGATTCAATTGCCGACTGGATGGATTCCGACAGCACAGCCAAAAGCTATGGTGCTGAAGATGATTTTTACCAAGGGCTAGATATTGCTTATCGGACGCCAGGCAACTGGATGACCGACATCAGCGAGTTAAAGCTGATTAAAGGAATTGCCGACCAAGAAGATGATGCTATTAGAAGCAGAATTTACCAAGAATTGTCTAAACACATTACGGTGCTGCCAACAGTGATCAAATCTGGGCAGAATGGCACAACTCAAACGCCACGAAATGCCAAACTAGATATCAACCGAGCCAGTATTCCAGTGTTGCAATCACTACATCAGAACTTCAGCAGCAATGATGCTTTAAGACTGCAAGATGGCCGGGGCACCAATGGCTACAAGAGCCTTGATGATTTCTGGAAAGAAGTCGCGGTTCAGAAAACAGAAGATGAAATTAAACAAGCTATTTCACTTGGAGTGGAAGGCCAGTATTTCTTGGTCTGGGGAACTTTAGCTACCGGACTAGGCCGAGCGCCAGCTTCCAGCCTGCTAGAAGTCGATAAACAGGGCAAAGTAACTACCCTGTGGCGTTCACGAATGTTTGAGAGGAAACCAAGTTGTCAACTTTAATCGTCAGGCTGGGTGAAAGCGCCAGCTGGGCACTCAGCGGAAGTGGCAGCCTTAATGAAGGCTTTAAACCACTGCGCCAAAGCGATAAAAACCAGCTCTCTGAACTGGCCTCGCAGCACCCAGTA
Organism: Pelagibaculum spongiae; assembly: GCF_003097315.1. Classification (NCBI taxonomy): domain Bacteria; kingdom Pseudomonadati; phylum Pseudomonadota; class Gammaproteobacteria; order Oceanospirillales; genus Pelagibaculum; species Pelagibaculum spongiae. The sequence goes on along the minus strand of NZ_QDDL01000006.1, from coordinate 16,122 downwards.
ACTTGTCTGGTGCCGGGCGAAGCGGTCGCATTGCAAAAACTGCAAATGCCAGCGCAACAACTTCGTCAGGCCAAGAAAGCACTTGGTTTTGTCATGGAAGATCGAGTGGTTGGTGATATCGACCAATTACACTTTGTTGCCGGCAAAGAACGCCGGGATCATCTTCCTGTGGCAACCGTCGATTGTGCCCAGATGACAAACTGGTTGGAGATAGCCGCGGAGCTTAATCTGCAACCGGCTTCAGTCTGTCCAGATATGCTGGCACTGCCATGGCAAGAAGGTAGCTGGAGCATCGCCATTGAAGGTGAGCGCAGCCTGCTAAAAACCAACAATGATAGCGGCCAGGTTATCGATACGATTGCTTTAGCTGACTTGCTAAAACTGATGCTGTCACAACCGAAAGCAGATGAAGAAGCTGAGCAGCAACCCGCCTTATTAAACCAGCCGACAGAAATTATTGTTTGGGGTGGTGATCAACCGATTATCGATGCGATTCGAGCATTGTTACCTGAGTCAATCGGCTTTAAACACAGTGCCCGTGGCTGGATGCCCGCAACTAACTGGATTGCTCCGTTGGAATTACGCCAGGGTCGTTTTGCACCCCAGGCGAAGATCGGAAAATTATGGAAACAGTGGAAAATCGCGATAATTATCGGCGCAGTTTGGAGCCTAGTATGGCTGACTGGCCAAGGTTTCCATCTACTGCAATTGCAGCAACAACAGCAGCAATTAGATCAGCAGATTGTCGATACTTATCGCACCGCTTTTCCACAATCTCGCAACGTACCTAACCCACGCTTGCAGATGGAGCAAAAGCTCAAGCAATTACGTGGCGGCGTTGAAAGCGGTGATTTCCCATTGCTCATGAGCGGCACTTCCAAAGCACTAGTGTCTGAAAAAGATTTCAAACTAGATCGAATTAACTTCGATGCTGGCCGGGGTGAATTACGCCTTGAGCTGCAATTAAAAGATCTTGAGCGCGTTGAAGAACTGCGCAAAGGAATTGCCAACCAGGGTTTGAATGTTGAAGTGAAGCGCGCCACTCGTGCTGATACGGGTGTCGATGTCCGAATTGTGATTCGGAGGGGCAGCTGATGAATGAACTAGTCAACACACTTCAACAGCGCTGGAATCAACTGGCCAAACGCGAACAGCAACTGGTCGGCTTTGGTGGCAGTGCTCTACTGATAACTTTGCTTTATCTATTAATTATCGAGCCTCTAGTACTTGGAGTGTCCCAACTAGAAAACAAAGTCGAAAAACAGCAAAGGCTCAAAGTCTGGATGGAGCAATCTGCTCTTGAAGTAAAAGCGCTTCAACAAAATGGCGCAGGGGCAACCCATTCTGGCAGTTTGCTGCAAATGGTGTCTTCTAGCTCTCGCCGTTTTAAGGTCCGTCCTAACCGAGTTGAGCCGCAAGGCCAAGCGGTTCAAGTTTGGCTGGAAGATGCGATCTTTGACGATGTTTTGCGCTGGCTGGACCATTTAGCCTCCACTGGCATTCAGGTAAACGGCATGAGCCTGAACCGTGAAGAAGCTTCTGGTAGAGTCCGCGGTCGAATTAAGTTGCAGGCAGGATAATGAAACAAGTGATTAAATACGGTTTGCTTGGCCTGCTGTGCTATTTAGTACTGCTGATTGCCACCATTCCAGCAGCACCGGTGATCTATCAAATTCAGCAACAAGTACCTCGCACTTTCCAAGCGGGCGGCGTTAGCGGCACTTTATGGAATGGTAAAATTGCTCAGGTTGTCGCTTCTGGTGAAACCCTGGCCAATATCCGCTGGGAAGTAAAACCGCTTTCTTTATTCACTGGTGAACTGGCAATTAAGCTGCGTGCCGGTGATAAAGAAGAATGGCTCGATAGCAAAGTAGCTGTCTCTTTCTCCGGCGATGTATCGGTTGAAGATACTCAAGCGCGCTTAACCTTTAACCGCTTCCGCCGCTTCTTACCCGGCGGCATTGATGCTGATGGTGTATTCCGGCTCGACCTAGAGCATCTAGCACTGGTTAATGGTAAGCCCGAGTCTTTTAAAGGTGAGCTGAAATGGCGCCAAGCTAGTTTATCCACGCCTTTAGCCCGTCCTGAACTGGGTAACTTGACGCTTCAATTAACCGGCAACGGTTATGGTAAAGGCGCGAAATACCAAGGCACACTTAAAGATGACGGCGGCCCACTCGGCGTTGATATCAAACTTGAGCTAAGCGACCTAGATAAATACAAGGTCAAGGGCATGATTGAGCCACGGGATAACTTCGATCAGCCAACACGCCGGTTAATTAGCGGCTTTTTGCCTAGCGATAACAATGGCAAGTTAAAAGTCGATCAGCGTGGATCTTTGAAGACGTTGCAGCAGTTTTTGTAATACCAGCCTTAACTATTAAAGCCTCTTGACAGCCAATGCCAAGAGGCTTTTTTAGGGACAGAGATAACCCACCGTCAACCACTTATCTATTACATAACGCAAAATTTAAAAATTACGTTGACTTGATAGATCTAAGACTTAAACTCAAAAAATAGAAATTAAGTTTAGGTGTGACATGGCTAGAATCAGAATCCCAGCTCCTATTGAAGAACTTGCCAAAAAGTTTACACCTGAGACATGGGCTCCATTGCTTTCCAAATATGGCGCAACCTCACCAGATGGCGAATACCTTCATTGGGACAAGTTCAAATGGAAAGTGGAAAAAGGCGATAACGAAGAAGCTGCTTGGCTAGCCACCAAGGTCGCTAGGAGCACTATTGCCAAGCAAATTAACTTGCTATGCGCAGATAAAGAACAAAACAAGTTTATCTATTGCGTTCCCGATTCTCTATTTGCCAGATTGCACCATATTGATAAAATCACCGGTGGCGGCCATGCCATTAGCGATGCAACGTTTGCCACCTCCAAACAGAAAGACAAATTTCTGGTTCAGAGTTTAATGATGGAAGAAGCGATTACTTCATCTCAACTAGAAGGGGCATCGACTACCAGAAAAGTCGCCAAGGAAATGTTGCAAACCGCTCGGAACCCCAAAGATAAATCTGAGCAGATGATTTTTAATAATTTTCAATTAATGAAAAAGGTATTTGAATTTAAAGACCAATCATTATCTATCGATCTGATTTTAGAATTACATCAGATCGCTACTCACAATGCGATTGAAAACAATGCAACGCCAGGTGAATTCAGAACTGATAATGATATTACTATTTCTGACATGTATAACGAGATAGCCCATGAACCACCGTGCTATCAATCGCTTCTGGATAGAATGAATGCTCTGTGTGAATTTGCCAATGCAGATAATTCCGAAAGCTCTACACAGTTTGTTCACCCAGTCGTAAAAGCAATAATTTTGCATTTTATGATCGGCTATATTCATCCGTTTGGTGATGGCAATGGCAGAACGGCTCGGGCACTTTTTTATTGGTTTATGCTTCAATCGGGCTACTGGCTATTCGAATATGTATCTATTAGTAAGCTGATACAGGAAAAGAAAAGCAGCTATGATAAAGCATTTTTATATACCGAATCCGATCAATTTGACTTAACATATTTTATTTATCAACAAGCAGATATTATCCAGCAAGCTATTGGATCTCTTTATTCGTATATCGAAACGAAAAAGAGTGAATTATATCAATTTTCTGAATGGCTAGAAAACAGTCGAATTTCAAAACAGTTGAAGCATGGACACAAAGAAGTACTTAAAGATGCAATAAATCAACCTGGAAAAACTTTTACTGCAAAACAAGTAGCTAATGAATTAGATGTCAATGAAAATACTGCGAGATCTTATTTAAATAAACTGGCAGAAGAAGAGCTATTAATACCAACAAAAATAAAAAAATCTAGGACTATTACTTATATAGCACCAGCTAACCTCAGAGAAAAACTGGAGCTCTAATACGAGCATTATACCCGGCGAGCATTATTTGCTCGCCGCTAAATAAATCCCCGCACCCATCATAATACTGCCAGCACTGTAGTTCATTCGTTTAACGGCTTTAGCTGTTTTCAACATTTTGGCAGCGCGAGCCGCTGAAAAAGCAATTAACATTAACCCACTCATTAAAGCGACCAAAGTTAATACTGCTGCCAGTGCGATATCTGCTGCATTTAATACAGACAAATCGATAAATGTCGGTAAAAAAGCAATGTAAAATAGAATAACTTTCGGGTTAGAAGCCGAAATCAATACACCCTGAATAAAGCTGGCAACATGGCCGGCAGCTTTGTTGCTTTTATCAATATCGGCTGATTGTGAAGCAGAGGTAAATAGCTTGTAGCCCAGATACAGCAGATAAGCTGCACCTACCCAGCGAACCACGGTAAACACTTCACCCCAGTGAGTCGCGATTGCCGCCAGACCTAGGCAAGCAAAGGTCAGGTAGATGATATCGCTAATCGTCATACCTAACGCCAGAAAGAAGCAACTACGGCTGCCATGCACCAGCGCACGTGCTAATAAGGCGAACACACCCGGGCCGGGCGTAATACCGAAAATAAAGATCGCAATAAAGAAGGTGATGGCGCTTTCTAATGACATAGTTCTAATCTTCAACAGCGTGGGGCTTTGGCAAGATTAAACCTCAACAGACAGCAGCAAGCAACTGACTAAACTTATCCTTCAGCTACCTAACCCAAATCTCTACCCGACGGTTTTTTGCTCTACCGCGAGGATTGAGGTTATTGGCAATCGGAATCGCATCACCAAAACCTTCACTTAATATCACCGGCAAGCCGCTTTGCTTGAGTCGATTGGCAACGCTGAGTGCGCGTTTACGTGATAGCTGTAAGTTGTAATTTGAATCACCCGTATTATCGGTAAAGCCGAACAGGTAAATACGTTTGTTGCTATTTTCTGGCAATGAGAAGTAACGCACTAGGCGCGGAATATCTCGCTCGGCTTTATTGTCTAGTAAATCGGTGTTGCGTTTGAAACGAAAGTTAATCGACAGTCGCTGGCTACCATCAACTAATTGCCGATAAGCTTCCGGCCAGTTAGCTTCAACCGGTAAGCTAGCTGCCGTTGGCTGTAAATCAACAAAGCCGACCTTGGCTACTTGCTGCTGGCCTTGCTCACTTAAAGCCAAATCAATTAATGAACGCACTTCCAACGAAGCATTATCTGCTGTGTATAAAAATAACCGCCGAGTCAGTGGATAATCTTCTGTCGCTAGGGTAAATCGGGTTGGCAAGATGGCTGCACCACCATCTGAAAGGGCTAATGCTCTAGAGTGCCGAACCGATGGTAAGGCGACAAAACCGATACCTGATCTATCTCTGGCAATTTCATCTGATAATTTGTCGTTCGATTCAAAGCGACGCGCCGATTGAACCAGTTTTCCCTGTTTACCTAACACTAATGATTTAAAAATATCGAAAGTACCGGAATTTTTATCTCGCGCATAAACTTGAATCGGTGCTGCTGCTTGCCCCAACTGCGACCAGTTGTTGATTTCACCATTAAAAATTTGCTTAAGCTGGCCGATGGCAATATTACGAATAGGGTTCGCCGGATGAACAATCATTGCCAAGCCGTCAATTGCGATCACATGCTCGTTGGCCTGGCTACGCATATCACCCAGTTCAGCCAATGCTGTATGTTCTTTATCTTTGATTGGCCGTGAAGCCGCTGCTATCTCCGCTTCACCATGAATCAGTGCTTTAAAACCAGTGCTGGAACCATGCGCTTTTAATTCAATTCTTTGTAATTGCTCGCCAGATTTTGCGGTATATAAAAATTCATTAGACTCACCAACTGGCTGACGTTGAATTTGTTGCAACTTCCTTGAATACATCCATTGTTGAATTAATGCAGGCATTAACTCAGCACCAATGGTGTTTGATCCGTGAACACTAAACAGCTTCTTACCGGGAGATAACGCGATCTCACTCGGGGTAAGTGGCCTTGCAGCAACTATTTCAGATTGCTCATGCACTGTTGGCAACTGACTGGCCGGGTTTTCATTTTGAGTTGTTGTGGTTACCACTAAATTAGCTTGCTGCTTGGAAGCTGAAATCTGCCACAGCACAAATAGTCCAACCAGCAGCAGACTGGCGACCATCAAAATACGCCACTTCAAATTAGCCCGATTCGGCAGTAAATCCGATTCATGCTCTGCATTTTCTGTTGACGGCGCATTGTTGGCCGCTGCTATTGTCTGCTGCTCTATTTGCGACAACTCTTGCAGCAATGATTTACCCATTTGCAGCAATTGCTGATCTTTTAGAACGCTCGGGTGTTTCAGTAAAATTTTCAATTCAGTTGGATTGCGATGCATTTTAGGAAAAGATACTTTTTCTCCTGTTGCACGACGGGCCTGAATAACAAAGCGCCACATACGCTCTGAATGATGATCCTGCTGAGGATTTGCCATGCGATCTCCGTTGCTTGTGCCAAATAACCCGAGACTGACAAATTCGCATTCTGTACGACCTGCATCCTTGCTGATTGGAAACAACCGTAGATATCAATCAAGTGAGGAGTGTGAAGTATTCCTTTCGACCAAAAACATCTAGCCAGCGCAGCTTTTGCTGCCAATACTCCAAACTAGCTCTCTACTCTACCTCAGTTTTTTTAAGCTTTAATGACAAAGGGATAGATCAGTTTTACCCACTGCTATTGCAACAGAAAATTTAATACTTTATCAGTCAATAGCGAATTGAGCTAAAACTTCAGGATTAAAATCAGCAGATTTTCTTTGAAAAAACAAAAAATTTAAATCAGATAAATTAAATATAACTAACAGCTATCAGAATGTATTTATGTCGCAATCTCAGTCTATCAAGCAAAAAATTCAGCTCAAAATTATCGATATCAGCACAAACAACACCGCGGATGGTGGCCTGGGCTACTGGCATTATCTTCATCGGTAGCTTTGGCTGACTCAATTAAGCTTGAGTATAGCGATGGCACTGAACTACGAAGGGATCATTTACCCGTCAAGCAAACCTTGATTACTACTCCAGTATCAAAGGCAAACTGGCTTAGCTCACAAACTGGAAATTGTGGTCAACTTAATTTCCATGCCAGCTCTGCTAGGTTTATTTGCCGCAACTGCAACATTCAAAAACCAGTGTTTTCTGATTGCAAATTGCCCGATGGTTTATCTGGCTGGAAACGATGTGATTAATCAACTGATCAATAACTTTTAGCATTTCTTTTATTACTGGCTGGAATGAATCTTCAACTGATTTTATTTTCTTCAGTAATCAATATCACAGCATATCGAGACTTAGAATTTTGCCGCAGCAAGCCATTTCGTTGGGAGAAAAGATTAAACCGCTCATTAGATCAACTGGTGATGGTTTACCGAGATTCCTTTATAACAAACTTACAACTTCTCCTATCACAACTTGGCTGCAAACTATGTGGTATCACTCCGAAATGGTGCAAAGACATTATCGCTATTACGGATTGATCAGTTGGGCTGCCTGGATTCTGATTACGCTTTGGGCACTGCCTTGGCCACAAGGCTGGTCTTTGCAGCTGTTCTATTTCATGCTCAGTATTAGTTATCCAGCAATCTATTTATTACCTGCATGGCTAATCAGCGCTCCGTTGAATAGAGCCTCTATACGCAGGCCTGAATCTTTTAAACGCCGCTTTGGCGCCTTTTTAACCAACTGGATTTCTTGCTCTGTGATCATGACGTTAGTGAGTGCTAGCTGGTTACTATCCGCTCAAACTTCTTCATCCTCAGCTCAGCAATTATCACAATGGCTTATCAGCACCAGCCATCAGCTCAGTTTTATTGAAGCGTTGGTCTCACAACAGTGGCTTTCCAATGCGCTATTACCTGCTTGCATGGTCATTCTGGCACCCGCCATTTTTCTGCTGCAATGGAGCTTATTTCGAATCGCCCACCTAATTGCTAAGAACACTCGCCAAATCCCTCAACTGGCACGATGGGCAGTTTTATTGTTGGCAATTACTGTCAGCGAACGGGTTTTTTATGGTTTTGGCGATTTTTATCAGATCCCAGCGGTCAATCAACTGGCCATGCAACTACCTGGTTATCAGCCGATGACCATGCAAGGCTTTTTAACCCACCTTCGCTTTCGCCAGCCAACGACCAATACACGAGCCACTCCGGCAGGCGAGGCGTTAGCTGCTACTAAAAGCGACAATCAACCTGGCTAAATAGTAAATCTGTGAGTTTTTTCCGGTTTTGACTATTGCGTCCATCCTATGAAACGGCCAACTTGTTAGCAGATTCAGAACGCAATCGAATCAAGGTAGATCGTTTGTTTCTGCAACCAGTGATCAGGCTGTTTGATATTTTTATCAACTCTTTAAACGTCACCACCCGGCGTTAAAAACAACCAGATATCACTGATTTTTAATGAATCTTTACTGTGTCTGACACCTGTCAAAAGCAGTAGGTAATAACACTCTAGGATTGGGCGCTAATCCGGCCTTTCCGCAAGGAGACAGAATGGATTCCAGTTTACTTTTACCACAAGCATCAAATGTTGCGATTCCAGCAACTGATAGCCTGAAAACCGTGGCACACCGCGGCTACTCTGCACTTGCCCCTGAAAACACACTTTCAGCATTTAATAAGGCATTTGAAACCGGTTGTAGTTTTATTGAAGGTGATTTTTGGCTGACTAAGGATGGTAAAATCGTCGCAATTCACGACCCTTTCACCAACCGGGTTTGTAAAGACTCAAACCTGTGGATTGAAGACTGTACCCTCGAGCAACTCAAGCAATTAGATGTGGGCAGCTGGTTTGATGAATCCTTCGCTGGTGAATCAATCCCTGAACTATCTGAAGTGCTGGAAATAGTCCCTGAGGATAAGGGAATATTTATCGAGATTAAATGCGATAAAAAAATTGTCCCGGCATTAAAACAATATCTGGAAAATTCAAAACTACGAATGGATCAACAGATCATCATTGCATTTGATCCTGAAGTCATTCGTGAAGTAAAAAAACAAATTCCCCAGGCAAAAACGCTATGGGTGGTTTGGTGGTTCTTAGATGAAGAAACCAATCAGCCTTCTAACAGCATTGAGCAAATTCTCCATGTGGCAAAAAGCATTGGCACCGATGGCATTGATATCAATAAGACGCCATGGCTGACCCAACAGGTAGTGGCGAAAATTCGCCAACAGGGGTTAGAACTTCATGTTTTTACAGTTGATGAATTAACTGATGCGATTCGTTGTTTAGCACTGGGGGTAGATACGATAACTACCAATCGTCCACAGGCATTGCGCCAGGAAGTTGCTAATTATTTACAGCCACCGATGGGTACCAGCCGGGTTGATGAATCTTTAACCGTCTACGAAGATGGCAGCTGGGAATTTTTGCCTTATCGACCAGATGCTTTCTGATTAAAAAAGTTTTCAGGTGCGCACAAAATAAAGCCTTCAGGTTATGAAACCTGAAGGCTTTTTTAATTTAAAAGAGTCGTTTGTTCAGAATGACGGTAAATATATTTACCAGCAGTGCAGCAAAAAATAATGCTAGTGTTCCATTTTTTCAGCGCAACCAATACATAAAACAGATTCCGGCCTGACCTGCATTCGCTGCTTTGAAATAGCTTCGCCACACTCTTCACACAACCCATACTCATCATGCTGCAAAGCTTCTTCGGCCCGGTGAATATCGCTCAAGCGCTTTTGAATAGATCGCAAGCGAGCTTGCTGCATCGCCTGTTGTTGCATCGCATCCATTCGCGATAAACGCCCGACCTTGTTCTGATCCAGCTCAACAGCTGCAGCAGAGTCATTGCCTTGTACCAGTTCAGCTTGTAACTGTTCACGCAGACTATCCAAGGTGTCTTGAATAAGTTGGTTGCTTGCCATTATTTGTAACCACCACCTGAGTTTTTTATATCTAATCCCGAGCATATACCCAAACAACTTCAAGGTGCAGGTTCAGCTGGAGGTCGTTTGGGTATAAAAGCTTTCATAATATCAACCAGTGATCTCAGCCTACCATTTGGCAAGAATTAATTGAGAAGTCATTGTATTGATTGTTTACTTCACTCAAAGTAAGCCTCGAAATTTTCAGCCAAGTAGCACTATGAGTTATGGATTAATGGCCTATCGCTTTGATTATGCATGGGTTAAAAGCCAGATCGGTGGTCGTGACCGAGATTTTTTACGTGATTTCTTGCGCCAACAATACGATAAGCTTGAATCACTGAACGACATTAGCGACAACAACATGTCCACGCTGGAATGTGCCATTGCGCTTTTTACCCAGCAAGACAGATCTGATCTTTGTGGGTATACCTGCTGGTATATTATTGAAGCCGCAATCGATAACCATCGCAACAGTCAGTTCTTACCAAATGATCAGTGGTACCCATCTTCTTTACCCTCTTTCTTATATCAATTACCCCAAGTGCATCACTGTAGTTATATAAGTAATGAATTAGCCATCCCATCACCAGATGACTTTCCTGGTGTATATCTGGTATTGAATGATCAGTTGCAGAGCTTGTTTCATCAGCTTGAGGAAGACACATCAATTATCGAAGATGATGAGCAGCGACAACAGTTTTTGAGCTGGCTAACTCTTTCACAAAATCATGCCCAAGATTTAATCATTTTTAACTATTAAAATTATGACTCAGCTACTATCTATACTCTCTTTTGCATTAACCTTACACTGCATCAATCATTTCTTTTTCAGAAAACCCTTTTTCCCTAAGTTTTATTGCAATCGACTTTTCCTTAAATACCTGAGAAAAGAATTGGGTAAAAAAGGATTCAAGCTAGGACACTTTGGAAGAAACCAGGCTCGATCTCTACTAACTCACCAAAAACCTGCATATTTTGGTTTTATCAACAAGGAAGCCACTCAACAGGCGACCATAAACCTAACGCCCTATGTAAAAATGGCCAATAGCCATTCTTTTTCAAAAGCAATGAAATCACTGATGACTACTTTTGACAAAGTCAGGCATAGTAATGAGGGTATAGCTAATATTTTCCCATTGTTAATTGAAAACAAAACCCTCGATCGAGCTTTACAGCAAAATGCCAATGGCTATTGGTCCATCTACCTTGACGATAACCAAACGCACATTATTCCAAAGAATGATAAACACTGCCCAAAAGCAACTCGTGATTATTTCCAGCCTATTTATGTAGAAGAGTTTACCAAAAACCTTTCCGTTATTTATGTATCACCCTCCAAGAACCATTGGTTTGAAAAAGACATATTGTCCAGCAGTGATATAGATTTACTTGAGTTAACACCGCTTGAGCTGGAAGCGGCAGCAATAACCAATCAGACTGATTTTTGTATCACACAAGATTATACCGAATTAGAAAAACATCCGGACTATGGTTTTTTGCATTTTGATAGTGGCGGGTTATTTGCAGCCAGTACGCTTTTAAACCCGATGGTATTAATGAATGCCGAAGATAACTTCGGTTCAGAGTTTGCTGCCTATATCTGTAGCACAGACCTATTGATAATCACTGCTATAGACCCTGTAATGCAGCAGAATGCTGTTAATTTTGCAATTGAGCATTATTCATCGGGAGTGGCAGATCATTTTTTCCCAAAAGCCCTGATTTACCAAAATGGCTGTTGGAGTGAGGGGGAAGCCTACATCGGCCGGCATTAAGAAGAGCAAGGGCTGACATTTATCAGCCCTTGTAGCAACAGTTAGTGCAACTGCTCACCGCGATTAATCGCAATTAACCGGTCAAGAATTTTCTCGCCATCCATGCGTAATCCGTTATGTTCATACTCTGAAGTTAACCAATATTTCAGATGATTAACTTTAGCGACTGTTTCCAGGCTGTACTGCATTTCTACATACATGTCTTCACTGTAAATAGCCGCTGCTGCTGGTACAGTATTGTTTTTTAGAATATCCAGGTCATACAACTCTGGCCAATCGGTTTTTTCAGCCAGAATATTGGCTGCTTCTTTTAATGATTTCAGGTTTTTAAACTGGTCACAAAACCATGGATAAACCATTTCACCGGTGAATAAAAATGGCTGGCCTGACTGCCAATTAAATTCTGGATACTGTTGGCGAACACGTTCTGCGGACCAGTTAGAAGCATCACCTTGGCAATAAATAGCTTCATGTAACAAGGTATAAATCGGGTTGGTGTTGTAATCGAGCATCTGACTGAATTGGCTCAAAAACAGTGGATTGATGATTTTACGCACCGAACCATCAGCCATAGCCTGGCTCACCAGCGCTTGCTCAATCAAATAATAAACTGCTTCAGGCCCAGACTCGCCACCAAAGGCAATACCTAGCAGCTGCAACATTTCAACCGTTAACTTCTCACCGCTATCAAGCAGCACTTCATTAGTTGAAATATATTCTGCCAGCTCAGTCATCAACTGTTGAGCATCGGAGAACCGTTCAAAGAAATCCTGGTTTTTTGTCAGCAGGCGTTTATAAGTTGCCTGATAAACTTCATCAGCAGGACGAGTCAGCGAAGGAATACCACCCGTTAAATAGGCTTCCTTGACACCTTGAGCTGCTGCACTCAAGTAACGTAATACGCAAAAGCCACCAAAGCTTTGCCCTAAAATACTCCAGGGTTTATTTGGGCTAAGTTGGGCACGAATCGCTTCAGCATCTCGAACAATATTATCGGCACGCAAATGGCTGAAATAATCCGCCTGCTGCTGTGGGCTCAAACCTGCTAAAGTCGCAGCACTCACTGGTGTTGATAAACCAGTGCCTCGCTGATCCAGCAATAGCACCCGATATTCCTTTAATGCCCGCTTGATCCAGCCACCCTTGGCAGTTGGCCTGGCAGCAGCAAACCCGGGACCACCTTGAAAAAACACCAGATATGGCAGATCTTTATCCTGGCTATCTACTGCAACCAGTTCTCTAGCAAATATTTGAATTTTCTGCCCTTGCGGCTGGCTATAATCTAATGGCAAGTCAAAATAATGTTTATTTGCCACCGCACCGGCAATTTTAATATCGGGAGTCATAGAAAAATTTGCTCTGAAGAAAACCTGAATTTGCTGGTGATTGTATGAGATATTCTCTACGACTGAAATTGCTATTTTTAGAGGCTAAGCTAAGGTACAAAAAAACCATAACCTCCTGCTACAAAGATTATGGTTAGATAAAGCAACACTATAGCAACTGAACATTAACCAGAAAACGCACCGCTGCTACGGCGAAATTTTTACTTTAATAACAGATGACAACAAGTTTCGGTCAATGCTTCAACACTCACAATTAAATCTTGATGATGAGTATCTTCTTCAAAACAATGACTACGGCCATTAATACTGGGAACAAACAACATACCTGCTGGCATTTTCAAATCAAAAATACTATTAACCACCGCTAATGATTTTTTCTTATCTTCTAAAATCGGGCCTTGCTCAATATGCAACTCAAGAGATGCCTGGTAACTAGATAAATCTAGTGGCTCAACTTTACCAGCTGCAAAACACTATCACTGGTATGCGTGGTGATTGTTTCTAACTATTGCTGATTAATACTGCGACTGCCAAGGAATGCATGATAAGAGCTTTCTTCATCTATCCACGAGCCAACATCTACTGATAGGTGCTCTGTAATTGAGTCTTCAGCTAATGCACTGGTTTGTTTCATTTCACCGTAGTGGCCTTCGGTATAAGTGTTTAATCCACCCTAAAGTGAAAAATCTACTACTGATTTTTTATTGATAATATCTAGCTTGAAGTTAAAGGTTTCTCTACCCATTACTAAATGTTGACTTAACGGCATTTCAATTACCGTAGTCACTCCTGCTGCTTGTCTGGCCCCTGAATAGTAATATTCACGAATTGAACCAAAGCCTGACTCTTTAAAATGCACATGGAGATCTACTACAACAGCATGGCTATTTTACCACTGGTATTTATTTCACGCTTGGCTCTAGTGACATAACTAGGCTCATGAATGCTAACAATTTTTCCTTGGTCGACTAAAATATCAGCCAATTTAGTTTCATATTCTAGTGCAATTAAACCACTATAAATCAATAGATCAGCTTTGGATGATGGATATTGAAATGGTTCGGCCATATCACCACTTTTGTTAACAATAAACTTGGCAATGTTATATTTGACTGCTAGCCGCTAGCCCGCTTTGTTATATATCAAGGTTTGTACTGCACTAATCATTTTTTGTCGCTAATACAGCTTTTTTTCTCTACAGTCAGATCGATAATATGTTCTTAGTTAAGTGTCACAACAAGGTTCAGCATATATGCCAACCGTTAAAGCTAGGGAGATCCGTCGGATCGTCGACAATATCTATCGCGCGATAGTCGAACAGCGAATCCTCCCCGGAACCCGCCTGGTCGAAGCCAAGCTGACAGAAGCTCTTGATGCCAACCGCAACCATGTTAGATCTGCGCTGCAGGAGTTAAAACACCGTAAAGTGGTCACCATAGAGGCCAACAGAGGTGCTTATGTTTCTCGTCCCAGCATGAAAGAAGCCAGAGATGTTTTTGAAGTCAGGAAGGTATTAGAAGGCTGTGCTATTGAAAAAGCGGCTGAAAATATCACAGCAGTAGACATTAAGCGTCTGAAAAAACTCGCAAATGAAGAACACAAAGCCATCGCGGCTAAAAATCATCCGCTCTCCATCGCTATCTCAGGCCGCTTTCATAAACAAATTGTTAAGATTTCCTGTAATCAGCTAATTTTAGAATTGATGGATGACTTACTCGCCAGAACTTCATTAATTATTGGAGTCTATGAACGAAAAGGAACTGGCACGACTTGCCATTTTGACGACCATGACAAGTTAATCGAACTTCTGGCAGCTAAAAACCCACAAGCCTGTCGCAAGTTTATGGTTGATCATCTGGAGCATCTTGAGCAATCACTGGCTCTGGATAACCATCACCAATGGAGCCAGGATTTTACCGAAATATTTCAAGACATGGGCAGCTGGCAAAACTAGCTACCGCTTCTTACCTCTTTCTTTCTTATTTGTCTGTTTACGACGCCTTGCTAACGCCGGGCGATCGTACAATGTCGCTGATCCATTAAACTTTATTAGTAGCATTGCAGTGAAAAACTCTGCATCTACTTTACAACGAGACTATCAAAACAATTGCTAATAATTTAAGTTCTGTTTATATTTTTCTGGCGACAAACTCCCTTGTTAATTCTTTACAGTTCTCATATCGGCTTCACTTTATTTAAAGAAATCTTTTTACATAAAACACTGTTTATATTATTAAATTCGAAACAAATGGAAATTTAAAACAAAAATCATCAATAAGAAAAATCATGTTAAAAGCCTGAATTAAAGCATTCTTGTAGATAATTGTGAAATTTATATTCATGTTTAATGTGTAAAAAAACCTCTTTTTATTACTCTTAATTTCATTGTTATATCAGTTGCTTTTTACCAGCGGACATACCAAATCAATTTGTTTTTATTGATTCTGGCTAAATCAATTTGAATGTAGCGGTTACCAAGCTAATATCTTGTGTCAAAATTTGCGGTCGTACTTAATTAACACTGGTCATTCTCGCCAAGGATTGGCGATGAACCCAGCGACAGGTAGGCTTCACTTTAAAGCTTGCGCCAAGTTTAATCTTTGCCTTCTGTGGCTACTGGGTTCCGGCATCCCTGCTCGGAATGACAGGTTCGGAGTATGCTGCTGGGCGCGTCATCCCGCCAGGGATTGACGGGATCCAGTCACACGGAGGTGGATCTCATGTGCTAAATTCGGGAATAGCGGATGGGTTCAGGTGGCTGTTTTTTCTTAAATCACTTTTTTGCAGACATAAAAAAACCCGACTGCTTTTAAGCAATCGGGTTTTGTTTGGCGCTTGGCGGTGACCTACTCTCACATGGGGAAGCCCCACACTACCATCGGCGCTAAGTGGTTTCACTTCTGAGTTCGGGATGGATTCAGGTGGTTCCCACTCGCTATTGCCGCCAAGCAAACTGCGCATGAAGTTGCTGAATGATTTTCTGTAATTTTCATTACATCGATTCAACAATCACGACTTAATTCGGTTTTGTAAGCTTACTTTAATCATTTTGTAATCTATTGATTACTCGCAAACAACCAGCAAACTGCTTGGGTGTTATATGGTCAAGCCTCACGGGCAATTAGTACAGGTTAGCTCAACACCTTACAGTGCTTACACACCCTGCCTATCAACGTTGTAGTCTTCAA